>JAGVHG010000037.1 GCA_020056715.1 Phycisphaerae bacterium
CCTAAGCACGAAACGGGCATTGCTCGCACTTCAACTCGGCGGGGCGAACAAGTTGTCTGCCGACGATCACTTCGAGCTGGGTCTGTTCGCGCTCTCCTACGATCGTAACGACTTAGCCGCGAGCGAGTTCCGTGAAGCCAAGCGACTCAATCGGAAGCTCGAAGAGCGCATTGCTCGCGCGTTCGCCGAGTATCGCGCTCGAAAGGTAAAGAGCGGAGGCGACGAGGATCCTTTTGAGGACGAGCCGCCCGCGGGCATAACGGACTCAGCCGGACCTCGTGAGGTGGGGTTGACGGACGGCGACGGGACGTTGCTCGCCGAGCGACCGTCGGCGGAAAATCGTGCGAAAATAATGGAGGCCTATCGCACGTTCGGGGATAAGGTTCGAGAGGTGATGGGGAAGGATGTGGTCCTTTTGGAGTCGGACCATTTCTTGATTTGGACGGACTGGGAGAAAAAGTACCAGGATCGGCTGACAGGATGGGCGGAGGCGATGTATGCGGCCTTGGGTACGCAGTTCGATCTCCAGGCGACGGACGACGTGTTCTTGGCGAAGTGTCCGGTCTTCTGTTGGCGATCGAAGGCGCGGTTTCAGAAGTTCGCACGATACTTCGACGGATACAAGGGGTCCAACGCCGTGGGCTATACGCGGTCCATCGAGAAGAGCGGACATGTTCATGTCGTGCTGGTGCGGCAAGGGCGAAGCGACGCCGACTTCGATCGCTTCGCGTGTACTTTGGTGCATGAGGGGTCGCACGCCTTCATGCATCGGTTGTATTCCACGCGACTGATCCCCCATTGGGTCAACGAGGGTTACGCAGAGCTGACCACGGAGCGTGTACTGGGCGAGCGTTGCGAAACGGCGGAGAAAGCGGCGCTGTTGGCACGACAGTTTGTGCGGTACGATTGGCCGTTGGGAGAATTGTTGGAAGGCGTGGCGCCGATCGAAGTTAATGAATATCCGTTGGCCCACAGTTTGGTTGCCCATCTGGAGGGACTGGGGCGGCCGCGATTCGCGGGCTTCGTTCGAGCTTTGAAGGATGGGCGGACGACGGCGGAAGCATTGGCCGTGAACTATGATGGAATGACGTTTGCGCAATTGGAACAAAGTTGGCGATCGGCGATCCGATTGAATTCTCCACAGGGCGGTAAATAGAACCGATGGATGACTTGACCCCCCAACAAATAGTCGAAGCGCTCGACAAGTATATCGTCGGGCAGCAGGCGGCCAAACGCGCCGCGGCGGTGGCGATCCGCAACCGTTGGCGGCGGCGGCAATTGCCCGAGCAAATTCGCGACGAAGTCGGGCCGGCCAACATGATCCTCATCGGGCGGACCGGCGTGGGAAAAACGGAGATCGCCCGAAGGCTGGCGGGACTGGTCAACGCACCTTTTATTAAGGTCGAGGCCACCAAGTACACCGAAGTCGGCTATCACGGGCGCGACGTGGAGAGCATGGTGCGCGATTTGCTGGACATCGCCATCCGCATCGTCCGCGACGAGCAGACCGACGTGGTGCGCGAGGAGGCCCAATGTCAAGCGGAAGAGCAGTTGTTAGATGCACTGATACCGCCCATCCCGGCCGCGCCGGGATTCGACGTGGAACAGAGCAATACGGACAGTGATGCCGCCCAGCGGCGGCAGCGCAGCCGGGAAAAGCTGCGTGCCCAACTCCACGCCGGGGAACTCGAAGAGCGGACGGTGGAACTGACCCTCGAGGGAAAGACCATGCCCGTCGGGATGATGGCGACCTTCGGCATGGACCAACTCGACCCCGACATGCAAAGTTTCCTCGAACGTCTCGTGCCGCAGCAGCCCAAGACGCGGAGCGTCGCGGTGCGTGAAGCTCGCGGAATCCTCTTTTCGCAGCAGTGCGATAGACTCATCGATCGGGACAAGGTGACGGAGGCCGCAATCCGGCGGACGGAGAATGCGGGGATCATTTTTCTCGATGAGCTTGATAAGCTGGCGTCACCGGCGCAGACCCACGGCCCGGACGTGTCGCGACAGGGAGTGCAGCGCGATCTGCTGCCGATCATCGAGGGCTGTTTGGTCAGCACGCGCTACGGGCCGGTGCGCACTGACCACGTTTTGTTCATCGCCGCGGGCGCGTTTCATGGGAGCAAGCCCAGCGACCTCATGCCCGAGCTGCAAGGGAGGCTCCCGATTCGCGTCGAGTTGGAAGACCTGACCCGCGACGATTTCATCCGCATCTTGACCGAACCCAAGAACGCACTCACCAAACAACAGACCGCCCTGCTGGCGACGGAGGGCGTGCTCATCGAGTTCACGTCCGACGCGGTGGTGGCGTTGGCAGACATCGCGGATCGGTTGAATCAATCGATGGACAACATCGGGGCGCGGCGGCTGATGACGGTGATGGAGCGGCTGATGGAAGAGATCAGCTTCGAGGCCCCCAGCCGCCGCGGGGAAACGATTCGGATCGACGAGGCCTACGTCAACAAACGCCTAGCCGGGATCAGCCAAGACGCGGACCTCAGCCGGTTCATCCTTTGATTGATTATCGGACCTTAGTGGGCATGACACCGGCGTGCCGTGCGTATAGTGCCAAGAATCCAAAGATCGGCTCTGGCGTACACCGATGAAATGGCTTAGCATGAATGGTTCATCGGATCGCGGGCGAAGGTCGGTCGCGGGATTAGTGGTGGGTTGTTAGGCCGGTGTCGGCGTAGGAGTTTCGATTGGTAAAAGTCAGACCTCGGGGGAACGAATCGGTACAACAGATGTTGAAGCGCTTTAAGCGCCTTTGTCAGCGCGAGGGGATCATCCGCGACATGAAGCGGCATAGCTACTACGAAAAGCCTTCGGACCGCAAGCGCCGTCAGTCGCGCAAGAGCGTCCGTACGGTCGTCAAGGAAGGCGAAGTCGTTCGCTAGTTTTCGTTGAGGATTTACAACCGGGCGTCGGGTTTTCGATCGCCCGGTTTTTTATGCGCCGAAATCGGCCCAGACCATAGTCCATCCACAGCCCCTGCCCCACTATTTCGAGAAGGCATGACGTTGATCGTGGAGGCCGATATAACCTTGTCGCGTCGGGTCGCTGGGCGGTGTGGAGTACTGCAAGCATGATCGAGCAGAAGGTCGCGTTGGTCACGGGTGGATCGCGGGGGATCGGCCGGGCGATCTGTCTGGAGGTCGCCAAGGTCGGCCATGCGGTCCTGATCAACTTCAACGAAAACCGCAGAGCAGCGGAGGAGGCGCGAGAGGCCGTCGAGAAGATCGGTGTGCCCGTGGACATCTGTCAGGCCGACGTCAGCTCCAAGGCCGACCGCGATCTCCTGGTCGAATACGCGATGGACCGCTTCGGGCGGATCGATCTTCTGGTCAACAGCGCGGGGATCGCCCCCAAGGTGCGTAAGGACATCCTCGAAACGGAAGAGGCGAGCTTCGATCGGATAATGAACACCAACCTGCGGGCACCCTATTTTTTGACTGGGCGGGTGGCGCGGGAAATGATCGACTTGATCTCTGCGAAGGCCATCGATAGCGCGTCGATTGTGAACATCTCCTCGATGCGGCGGTTCACTGCGGCTGGCAACTACGGCGAATACTGCATCAGCAAGGCCGCCCTGAGCATGGTGACCAAGCTGTTCGCGGTGCGCCTCGCGGAGTACGGGATCAACGTCTACGAAATCAGCCCTGGCATCATCGAGACGGACATGACCTCGTCGGACTCTGTTCGCGAGTATTACAACGACAAACTGGCTAAGGGCATGACGCCTATTAACCGCTGGGGGAAACCGGAGGAAGTGGGTCTGGCTGTGGCCGCCATCGCCCGGGGGGGTTTCCCTTTCAGCACCGGAACCGTCTTCGATGTCGACGGTGGTTGGCACCTGCGACACCTGTAACTTCGCAGGAAAGTCGTCGGGACTGATCAGAACCGCGAGTGTCAACGAGCGGGCATTGGGGACCGCTTGTGATGGGACCGCTCCATAGCTGTCGCAGTACTGATCGACCACCCGTTCTCCCGGCGCGCGGGGATCGCGGTTCTGATCCGTTTTGACGTTTCGGCGTTTCAATGCGCCGTAACTGATCGCAGATTCCCTCAGCTTGCGGTAACTCATCAAACGATGACGTGTCTCAATTAAGCCGGATGGTATTTTCGGGATGGGGTGGGGCCTCCGAAGCGATTCTGATAGGCTTATGGAGCTTGCTGGACGCAGGGCGGTTGAAACGCCTTCCATACGGCATTCGCGGGTAGCGGCCCGACGATCATCGACTCGCCGGCAGTGAATGGCGGGTGATCGTTGCTGAAGCAAACTGTTGGGCAAGCTGGGGAACCAGTCCATCAGGCTCGAATGCTGCTCGGCATCCAATAAGGTCGCGTGACATGGTTGAATGGCGGTGCAACTCCGTGTACCTTGGCAAACTTTTGTAGGCAGTTTCTTGCTCTTTCAGGGAAAACGGAGGTAAACGGCGCAATGCAACCGCATAAAAAGTGTTCGCAAGCCATCGGGACTTCACATCGCGTGTTTCTTAAGTGCCGTAGTATGAGGTCCAGGTTGGCGCCTCTCGCCATAATCTTGTTCTCGTTGATCGCGTGCCGAAAGGAAGTGCCGTCCCAAGGCGTTCCTGCACCGGACGCATCAGTTATGCAGAAGACCATCGGAGTATCGTTGCTTACCATGCAACACCAGTTTTACCAGGAACTCCGCTCCGGCATGGAAGAGGCCGCGAAGCCCTATAGCTATAGGCTTCTAATTGTCTCTGCGGAGTTCGACCCCGCTCGCCAGGCCAACCAGGTCGACGACTTCATCACGCAAAAGGTCGACGCAATTATCGTCTGTCCATGCGACTCGCGCAGCGTCGGCGCGAGCATCGCAGCCGCGAACCAGGCCAAAATACCAGTGTTCACGGCCGACATTGCGAGCGTATCTCCCCTTGGAAAGGTGGTCTCTCATGTTGCGTCAGACAACGCACAAGGTGGACGCGAAGCCGCCAAACTGCTCGCCAAAGCACTGGGAGGCAAGGGCAAGGTCGCCATTCTGTCGCATCCTGAAGTCGCCAGCGTCAGTGATCGCGTAACGGGCTTCAAGAACGAATTGGCTGCGCACACCGGTATCGAAATAGTCGCCGAGCTTTCAGCGGAAGGGAAACGCGATAAGGCCGTACGAGTGATGGAGGACCTGCTTCAATCACACCCGGACCTGAGCGGCGTGTTTGCAATCAACGATGACACGGCGCTCGGCGCGTTGGCCGCGATTGAGGCTGCGGGAAAGGTCGAAAAGATTCGCATCGTCGGCTACGATGCCACGCCGGAAGCACGGGCGAAAATCGCCACTAAGGCGATTTACGGCGACGTGGTTCAGAATCCGCGTAAGATCGGCGAATTGGCCGTCCAGGCCGCACACGATGTGTTTTCGGGGAAGATTCCGGCGCCGGTCATTCCGGTAGAAGTGGGAACCTTCACGGGGGACGCGCCGTAGCTCAACACGCAGAATGTCATGCGCGAACCGACTCCTCGGGTTCAATTCAACGGTGTCTCCAAACACTATCCCGGTGTTACGGCGCTCGACGGGGTTGGCTTTAGTGTCGCACCGGCCTGCATTCACGCCTTGGTTGGCGAGAACGGCGCTGGAAAGAGCACGCTGGTCAAGATTCTTGCGGGGGCGGTGCGGGCCGACCAGGGCGTCATTCGCCTTGACGGAAATGCCGTCGAAATCCGGAGCGCACGAGCGGCGTCGGCGATGGGCATTGCGGTCGTTCATCAGGAGTTGAACCTTGCTGCGGATCTCAGCGCAGGCGAGAACGTCTTTCTGGGTCGCTGGCCGCGCGGACCGCTGGGCTTGATCTCATCTCGCAAGCTGAACCAACAAAGCCGGGATGTCTTTGAAGCACTCGGCGTCCGAATCTCCGCGCGATCGCAGGTCGGCGAGTTGAGCCTGGCGCAACGACAAATGGTGGAAATCGCTCGCGCCCTTTCGTTGAAGGCGCGGGTGTTGGTTTTGGACGAACCCTCGGCAGTCCTCATGCCGCAGGAAATGCAAGCGCTCTTTGCCATCATCCGCAGGTTGGCCACACAAGGCGTGAGCGTAATCTACATCTCCCATCGGCTCGACGAAGTCTTTGAGCTTTGCAAAGCCGTCACTGTCCTTCGCGATGGAAGACATATTTCCACCAGACCGACTGACCAGACCACCCGCGATACGCTCATTCGCGAGATGGTTGGTCGGCCTATTGCCGAGGAATTCCCGCAACGCCAAGCCGCCCTCGGAGAAGTGGTGCTTCAGGCCGAGGGGTTGTCGGCACGCGGGCGATTCCACGATGTCTCGTTCGAGGTACAGTCGGGCGAGGTTTTTGCTCTGACGGGACTGGTTGGGGCCGGTCGCAGTTCGGTCGGAAGAGCCTTGTTCGGCGCTCTACCGGGTATCCGCGGCGGCCTCCGGGTGGGCCGGACTCGCGGCCCATTCCAATCGCCGCGAGAAGCACAACGGGCGGGGATCGCTTACCTTCCCGAGGACCGGCGTTTGCAGGGATTGCTGCTCGAACGCCCGGTGAACGAGAACATGTCGCTAGCGCACCTCCGGGACATTTCTACGGCCGGCGTCCTGAGAAAACGCATCGAGCGACACCGGGTGCAACAAGCGATGAGGGAGTTTCAAATTAAAGCAGCCGGTCCGGAGGTCCTCGCGGGCACGCTCAGTGGAGGTAATCAGCAGAAAGTGATGATTGCACGCTGGCTTCAGAAACCCTATCGCGTTGTCATCCTTGATGAACCGACGCGCGGGGTGGACGTTGGCGCCAAGGTTGAAATCTACACCATCATAAACCGCATGGCGTCAGCCGGCGCCGCGGTGTTGCTCATTACCTCGGAATTGCCGGAAGCGATCGGCATGGCGGATCGCATTGCCGTCATGGCCAACGGGGCGCTGGCCGGCGTCCTGGACAATAGGATTCGGGCGGTGACGCAAGAGATGATCTTAGAACTAGCCATCGCTAATTACGTGCCTCGCGCGGCGTCGGCTGTCAATGGAACCCAGCCAAGATGACAACGGCATCGCGGAATACCCTGCTGCATTGGCTCGTGTTCGCACGCATGCCGGTCATCTTGTTGGTGCTCGTGTTAGTCTCAGCCGTCCTCACACAAGGAGGCTTCCTTCAAACGGACAATCTGGTCAACGTGCTGCGCCAAGTCTCGTTCGAGGGCCTCATCGCGTTCGGCATGACGATGGTAATCGTCACCGGCGGGATCGACCTTTCCGTTGGCTCGCTCGTTGCCGTGACGGGCGTCGCGGCGGCGTTGGCGATGCAGGCTATGCCAAACGCATCGCCCACAATTCGGATTGCCACAGGCTTTCTTTGCGCCGTCGCATTGGGCGCTGGAACCGGGGCTGCGTCCGGCGCGATGATCGCGCGATTCACCGTTCCGCCGTTTATCGTCACATTGGCAGCTATGCTGATCGCGCGTGGCGCCGCCTTCATTCTCTGTGGCGGCAAGCCTGTGTACCAATTGCCGGAAGAGTTGATGTGGTGGGGGAGGGGATTCGTATTCGAATCGCTACTCGGTCGATTGCTTCCAACGCCTGTTCTCGTCATGCTCTGCGGTTATGTCGTCTTTCTGGTTCTCTTCACCCGCACGGTGTTCGGCCGAAGCGTCATCGCGGTCGGGAGCAATGCGCAGGCTGCTTACCTGGCCGGTATCGCGATCCGGAGGGTCACGCTGGCTGTGTATCTGTTGACCGGCGCTCTGTGCGGGCTGGCCGGCGCGCTGCATGACGCCAAGCTGATGGCCGGCGATCCGAAAGTCGGTGAGATGTGGGAGCTCAACGTGATCGCCGCTGTGGTCGTCGGCGGCACGAGCCTCTTCGGAGGGCGCGGCACGATAACCGGCACGCTGGTCGGAGCACTGATTATCGGCGTGCTCAACAATAGCCTGAACCTCCTGCACGTGGAGCATTTTTGGCAGAAGGTGGTGCTGGGCATCGTGATCCTGTCGGCGAGTCTTTTGGACGCAGGTTTGCGGCGCCTTGGAGCACGCTAATCCGGCGCCAAAGAATCAGATCGAACGGAATGTAATTGGTCTCGAGAAGAAAGGAAGCAGGCGGATGAGTCGAACGATGCTCTTGTCACGAACCATCCTCTCTATCGTTATTTTTGCGGTTCCCGATTCGCTTTTCGGCGGTGACA
>JAGVHG010000149.1 GCA_020056715.1 Phycisphaerae bacterium
ACCATCCGATTGTTCGACAATGACGTGATAGACTTTCATCGAGTCCTCGCTTGACCAGCCTGCGGCGTCTTTGTAGGAGGCAGGGGGCCGAGCAGCACGGCCTCGACGCCGCCGTTTCGGGCGATGTAGAGGGGCAAGCCCAGCCTTTGGCGACGCTCGACTTCCTGCCGCACGCCTTCGATAAGGCCCTCGCGGATTTTCGAAAGAAGATCTTCAATGAAATTCTGGTCAATCGTTCTGTTCTGCATCTCTTGCGCTCTGTTCGATCCGATGGAGACGGTCTTCATCAAAGACTCGGGTCTCCGTCATATTGGAACCCTGGGCGACAATCAAAAGCTCCCTCCCGGAATTATCGCACAGCGTCCAGGTGTTGGCGAGCGGACGATAGAGCCGAAAGAAATTGACCAATCCGCGGGAGTAACGCCGACGGACCACATCATCCGGAACGGGATGACCACCTTGTCGAACGCGATCCGCCACGCGTGATAGTGCAAGCTCCGGGCTGGACAACCAAATATAGATGAGGTTCACAGAATATCCCGCTTTGCTCGCGGATTTGATGAGTGACGCATTTCGTTTTCCAGCCAGTGTGGTTTCGAATGCGAAGCTCTGGCGGTCGCTCATGAGTTCCTGAATCCGTTGTATCATGAGACGTCCGGCCTGTATGGCGGTCGTTTCAGGAGCGAATGGCGACAGTCCTTCCGCAATGTTGTCGGCGTTGACGAACTGTTGAACCCCGAGAGATTTGGGTAGCAAGACTCGTGCGGTTGTAGATTTACCAGAACCATTGGGACCGGAAAGAATAAAAAGTTGCGGAGCGTTTTTGGGCCTTGATGATGCCATCAATCATACCTGGTTCGCCGTGGCTGCAAGCACTTTGCCATACCACTCAATCGTCAGCCCATGTGCTTCACGACCGCCGATCCGAATTCGGAGCAGCGGAGGAGCTTGACGGGTTTGCCGTCCTCGCGCATTTGGCGTTCGAAATCGTAGGTGACCTCACGGGCGGAGATGGCGGCGGCGACGCCTTTGAGAATCAGGTCGGCGGCCTCCTTCCAGCCCATGTAGCGGAACATCATTTCACCGGAAAGGATGACGCTGCCGGGGTTGACCTTGTCCTGGTTGGCGTACTTGGGGGCGGTGCCGTGGGTGGCCTCGAAGATGGCGTGGCCGGTGTGGTAGTTGATGTTGCCGCCGGGGGCGATGCCGATTCCGCCGACCTGGGCGGCCAGGGCGTCGGAGAGGTAATCTCCGTTGAGATTGAGCGTCGCGATCACGTCGAAATCGGTCGGGCGGGTGAGCACCTGCTGCAAGGCGATGTCGGCGATGGCGTCCTTCAAGAGAATCTTGCCGGAGGCGAGGGCTTTTTCCTGTTCGGCGTTGGCCGCTTCCTCACCCTTTTCCTTTTTGGTGCGTTCCCACTGCGACCAGGTGTAGGTCTTGTCGGCGTATTTCTGCTCGGCGAGTTCATAGCCCCAGTCGCGGAAAGCGCCCTCGGTGTACTTCATGATGTTGCCTTTGTGTACCAGGGTGACGCTCTTGCGCTTGTTCTCGACGGCGTAGCGGATGGCCGCGGCAATAAGTCGCTTGCTGCCCTCGCTGCTCACGGCTTTGATGCCGATACCGCTGGTGGCGGGGAAGCGGATATTCTGCACACCCATCGCGTCCTGTAGGAACGCGATTACCTTTTTGGCTTCAGGCGTACCGGCGGCCCACTCGATGCCGGCGTAGATGTCTTCTGTGTTCTCACGGAAGATGACCATGTCCACGAGTTCGGGGTGCTTGACCGGCGAGGGGACGCCCTTGAAGTAGCGCACGGGCCGCAGGCAAACGTAGAGATCGAGCTTCTGGCGAAGGGCCACGTTGAGCGAGCGAATGCCGCCGCCGATGGGAGTGGTGAGCGGCCCCTTGATCCCCACAAGATAGTTCTTGAAGGCGGTGATGGTGTCCTCGGGCAGCCAGGTGCCGTACTTGTCGTAGGACTTCTGCCCGGCGTAGACTTCGAACCAGACGATCTTGCGCTTACCGCCATATGCCTTTTCGACAGCGGCGTCGAAGACCTTGACTGCGGACCGCCAGATGTCGGGGCCGGTGCCGTCGCCCTCGACGAAGGGGAGGATGGGCTGGTCGGGTACATTTAGTCCGCCGCCGATCATGGTGATCGGCGAACCGCTTGTGGGTGCTTCTAAGTGTTCGAATTTCATAACTCAAGATGTTATAGGCCCGGCGAGCGGGCGTCAAAGAGCGGCGCGGCGATCACGGCTGCGGGGGTGAGTTCCGCGGACACTCGCCGGTCACTTGGGGTACTGTATAATCCGTGCGGAGAGGTCGTATCGGTTTTCAGGTTTGCCCGTAGCACGTTGGGGAGTGATCCGCATGGAAGGTACAAAGATCGCTCGGCTCTGGAAACATAAAGACAAGAAGGGTAAGGTTTATTTCGCCGGGCCTATGTCGCAGATCACCCGCCTGGTCATCGTCGAAAACAATCGCAAAAAGGACGCCAAGGATCCGGATTATTACGCCTACGTGGTGCCCAATCGAGGGCATCGACCGTTGTCAGTCGATGACGAGGAGGAATGACCCGCAGCTCGCATCCGAGGTTTAGATAGAGGGAGCCCGTAGTACTGCACCGGATCGCGGCCTTAATGTGCCGATCGGTTGTGTTCAGAACCACGCTCCAGAGAATCGGGTTCTCCACTGGGAATCAGGGTTAGATGGGCCGCACAATACGCTCTCGGGTTGTTCTTGTTCCCACGTCCCGGCGGTTTCGAAGTGCTGTGCGTATCCGCGCGACCAACCATCCCAGTAGTCCCGCCAACAACAGCCACGGAAGCAATACGACCAATCCATACGCAATCAGACCGATCGACGCATAGAATCCGCCCAGGCCGTCCCGGACCCGCGCACGAATCGAGGCCGCGCTTTCGTCCGGTGCGGGCGCGATCGTTGACTTCTCTCCGATGGTCAAGTCGATGGCGCCGAGCGCATCCGGGTCCGTGCGAGAGAGGTCGCCAAGCCCCAAGCCGCTGATCTGTCGAGCGGCGACGCGACCGAACGCTTCCACCTTGCCGACGAAGGCCTCCATGTCCTTGGCCGGGACGCCGAGGCGGAATGTGCCCTGCCACGTCCCGTCGTTACGCTGATTGCTTGAGGAGTTGAGAACCTGCACTTGTCGCTCCGCGATAACCCGGCTGAGGGCCTGCCTCGCCGTCTCGAACGTCTCAACTTCGATGCTCATCGTTCCTCTCGGGACCTCGCGCGGCTTCTCGGCCAACGTCAACGCCACGTCGCAAGGGACGGCCGCCGCGCCTCCCACGATCCGACCCGCTTCGCCGGATACCGCTTTCGAAGTAATCCGACCGAGCGGCGCGAGGGATTCAAACAGTCCGGCGAAGCGACCGGCCGGGACACGCACGCGGATCTCCGCGGCGTTCGAGCCGTCGGATTGCCGTGTGGCCTGGTTGGACGCCAGCGCCGCGTCGTGGACCTGGAGGATTTCGCCGAGCCGCTTCATGGCTTCTTCGAGCTTGTCCACCTCCAAGCGGACCGTGGCCGTGGGGAGTTGCCGCGACCGTTCAAACAGCACGAGAGCTATCGTGCATGTGACCTGCTTGGCCCAAGGCTTGCCGGCCTCGTTGAACTGCTGGTCCTTGACCTGCCGTTCCTCGACGCGGCCTAGTGCTTCCACGCCGGAAACCACCTCCGCGAACCGCGCCAGCGTGGTTTCGAGTTGATAGTTGCCCATCAGCGTTCCGTCGCTGCGCTTGGATGTTTTGCCGGAGACCAGCCGACCGTCCGCTTTGGCAAGCATGTCACCGAGCCGTTGAGAGGCCTCGTCGAGCGTCGAGACCTCCACGGAAAGCGACGCCGAAGGCACCGTCCGACCCGGCTCGCGGAGGGTGAGAACGATTGTCGAAAGGCCGACGCGATCGACCATCACCCGAAGCTGACCCTGAAACTGCTCGATCTCCGTGCGGACGCGGTTCAACTCCTTTTCGACTTCGAGCAGCGAGGCGATCTTGTCCACAAAGGACTTGTTGGCGATGAGATCGCGCAGCCGCTCCTCCGTGATCTGCAAGCTGTGAATGCGGGCCTCCACGTCGACGTACTCGGCGGTCACGTCGGCGGCCTTGACGTTCTCCGACTCCACGCGACCGACGGCCTTTAGGGCCGTGAAGGTTTCCTCGAACCGCTCCGGCGGAACGCGGATAACCATGCGCCCCACCAGCGCCCCGCCGGCCTCCTCGCGCGTGGAACCGTCGGCGACGAATCCGCCTTTCTCTTGAACGATCTTCTCGACGTTTGCGATCGAATCGCCGTAGACCGGCACCTGCACGGTCAACTCGCCGGTCTTGATAATCTTGAGGTTCTGCGGAACCGGTGATGGCGCTTGCTCCCGGGACGCGCTGACGTGGCTGGCCACCCCCGTCCTGTCTAGGTTTGGAGATAGAGTAGCTTGGGCTCCAGAGTCCGCATCGAAATACAGATCGAGTTGTTCGTCAGTAGGGGAGCGCGAATCCGCCGGACCGCCCGCAGTGCGGACCTCTTTTCTCTTCGCATCCTTCTTCTCAGGTGACGACTGGCTTTGGAGCATTATTTGCTGCTGCGCTTGCCCGCCGCTCTGCTTACGCCGTTCGATGGCAGGAGACTCCGGGGGCGGCAACCGAAGCGCAGCCTCGGCATTCGTCCCGCTCGTACCTGTACCTTTTACTGCGGACTGGGACGGATGACCCGGAACGCCCCAACTCTGCGGGTCGTCTCGTTCGATGCGCGCGGCGGACCCGGTAGGATGACTCGCGTCGACATTGGTGAAGGAGGCGGGCCGTCGGACCGTGCCGGAGGAGAATCCGCCGTAGTGAAGGTTGCCAAGCTGAAACGCGAGCACGAGCACGGCCGCAATACCCGTCATGGAAGCGACCAACGATCGGTTCCTGACCCACCATCCTTTGGGGGCACCCACAGACGTTGTTGCCGGAATCGCGATGGCCGCTTGTAGGGTGGTCCACATGGTTTGTACCTCCACATCATTCGGTCGATTGTTGGCCGCCGTGGCGAGCAAACGCCGCACGCGGCGAAGCTCCTCGAACTCCGCGCGGCACTGCGGACAGGCATCCAAGTGCGCATCCAACTCCGACCAATCCGAAACATGTCGATCTGACGAGTCCTCGCCTTCCCGATCCTTGCGATGGGTGGTGCCGCCTCCGGCACGACCTTCCACGTCGAGCACCAACTCGTGCACGCGAAGATCCATCTGTTGTTTGGCATCCTGACAGTTCATTGCAATCGTTCGGTTTCTGTGTTGTGCCGCTCGCACGAGGCGACGCTACTATGTTTCCTCCGCGTACTTTCCTTCGGACACACCCGCGACATACCCCCGCAGCTTCTCACGCAGCCTCCGCCGAGCGCGGAAAAGCGTGACCTTCACGCGAGATTTCCCCCATCCCAGCACGTTTGCGGCGTCGGCAATGCTCATTCCAACCAGCTCACACAGGACCACGGCGTCGCGCTGTGCTCCGGGCAATTCCGCAACCACTCGTCGCACCACGTCGCTCGACTCCTTTGCGTCGCCCTCTGCCTCGTACTGGTCGTCCGGCGTCACCAGGCGGAGGATGGCCGGGTCAGTGCGGCGTTGCTGGTCTTGGTGTTTCCTCCGTAGCCACTCCATCGCCGCCGATCGAGTCAAAGCAAAAAGCCAGGTGGCAAACGTGCTGCGGCCCTCGAAGCCTCCAACCGATTTCACGACGCGCAGGAACGTCTCCTGCACGACCTCCTCCGCGGCGTCCCGAGAGCGGGTGACGGACCATCCATAGCGCCACACGCGGTCGACATAGCGGCGGAACAACAGTTCCAAGGCCGCGTTGTCGCCGTTCCTGCACCTTGCAGCGAGATGGGCGTCAGGATCAAGCATCGTTTCGTTCACCCACTTTAGACGCATTAGACGCGGCTTGGTTACCGAAGTTTCACAGAAACGTTATCGGCATCCGCGGAACGAGAGACGCGAATCAAGCCCTCATGGGGCGCTATTTCTCGCGGTGCGGAGGAGTCTGAGAGCATTGAGGGCGACAACGACGGTGCTTCCCTCGTGGCCGACGACGGCGACGGGTAGAGGGATGCTTCCCATCGCGGCGACGACGCTGAGGACGCCGATCACGGCGATGGCGAGAGTGAGGTTTTGCCGAACGATGCCCGCGGTTCGACGGGCATGACGGTGAAGCCAGGCCACGTCCTCGATGCGGTCTTTCATAAGCACAATATCAGCGGCTTCCATGGCCACATCAGCACCTCGCGCCCCCATGGCGATTCCGACGTCGGCATGGGCGAGGGCCGGTGCGTCGTTGATTCCGTCGCCGACGAGCACGACGGCTCCATACTTCGCGCGTAGCTTTTCGACGGCGTTCAGCTTGTCCTCCGGGGCGAGCGCCGCGAGATATCCGTCGAGTTGAAGCTTCGCGGCGACCTTTTCGGCGACGATTTCGTGGTCCCCGGTCAGCATTTCAATCCATCGAATCCCTTGTCCACGAAGACGTTGGATGCATACGGCGGCCTGGTCGCGGACGGTGTCTTCGAAGGCTAAGAAGGTGACGGTTCCGTCGATCACCATTGCCGATGCCGTCTTGCCCGCACGCCGAAAGCGTTCGGCCCGCCCCGCCGCGTCCTGCCCGGCGTTCGGCGAGTGCAGCCCGACGGACTCGGGTCGGCCGATCCAAACGGAGCGACCGTCGATCTTGGCCTCAGCGCCTTCGCCGGGTGTGGAGCGGTAGTCGGTGACTCCCGCCGGCGTCAGAGCTTGTTCCTTCATCGCCCGATTGACGGCCTCGGCCAGCGGATGAGTGCTCGAACCTTCGATGGCCCCGGCGAAACGGAGGGCTTCGCTCTCCCCGATTCCGTCGCGGACGTCGACATCGGTAAGGCGAACGTGGCCGGTAGTTAGTGTGCCGGTTTTGTCGAACGCGACCGCGGCGGCGCGGGCGACGACTTCCAGATGCGCCCCGCCCTTGACCAATACCCCGCGGCGGGCGGCGGCGGCGATGGCCGCGAGATATGCGACGGGGGTGGCGATGATGAGCGCGCACGGACTGGCGACGATAAGCACGGCGATCCCGCGGCGAACGGCCTCCTGCGACGCCACGCCGAACACCCAGGCCGAGGCCAGCCCGACGACGATCGAGGTGAGGATCACCACGACGGAGTAGGTCGGGCCGATCCGGTCAATGAGCCGCTGTGCTCGGGCCGGGTGGTGACGCGCCTCTGTCACTAAATGGACGATACGAGCGAGGGTGGTGTCGGCGGCGAGCTTGGTGACGCGGACTTCCAGGCGGCCGTTGAGGTTGTGCGTACCGGCGAGGACCGTATCGCCGACGGCACAGTCGCGGGGGATGGATTCACCGGTGATGGCGGACTCGTCGAGGGAGGAGGCGCCGGCCTCGATGGCGCCGTCGAGCGGCACTTTCTCGCCGGGGCGAACTAGAATTAACGCCCCGATCGGAATCTGCCGGAGGGGCACGCGGGCGGTCGAATCGCCGTCAATCCGAGTCGCCTGCTTGGGGGCAAGGTCGCGGAGGGCGACGATGGCCGTCTGCGTCCGGCGCAAGGCGAACCCCTCTAATCCGCCCGAAAGCGCGAACAAAAAGAGTAGAAGCGCTCCCTCGAAGGGGCTTCCAATGTAGGCCGCCAGGACCGCTCCGAGGAGCATAAGCAAGTCAATGTCGATGCGCAGCGTTCGCAGCTTCGACCAAACGGTTTCCAACGCGGGGACGCCGGCGATGGCGAAGGCGAGAAATGTGAAAAGCCACGCCAGCGGCTGCGGCCCTCCCGTCTGACCGAGCGTCCAAGCGATGAGCAGACAAACGCCGGCGGCGGCGGCGACGATCATCCCCATCTGGTGGGCGATCCATTGGGAGGCGGGAGTGTAGAAGACGTCCACGCTGGCTCCCTCGAGGTCGATCATGGGATCGTCGGAAAGGATGGGATTGAGAGCGCGACGGGCCGGACTGATGAACGTGTGCTTGGTCATAACGTTGCTGGCGTAAAGCTTACCGTCGTGCGAGTGCAAGGAAAGCCTGACGAACGGCGAGCCGTGGGTTTGGCGAAGGCGGCGGGCGTGGCAGTGCTCTTGAGCAGTGCCCTTTTACGATCGTCACGAGGAGTTCACTGTTGTTCCAACAGTGGCACACCGGCCGACCGAAAAATCCTCCATAACTTCACGTAGCGGTTCGGGCGCGGATCGTCGGGCTGGTCGAGGGGGCGACGGCAGCGGCATGGTAGCTGGGGGTGAACGTCAGCGGTACACGTCTTTTCGGTGGCCGATCCGAACGACGAGCACGATAAGCCGGTCGTCGCGGATTTGGTACACGATGCGATAGTCGCCCGCGCGGATTCGATAGAGGTTGTCCAGCCCGGTGAGTTTCTTGACGCCTTTAGGGCGGGGGTTCGCGGCCAAGGCGTCCATCGCGCGGATGAGGCGAAGCTGATCGTGCCGGGGGTGCTTGAGAAGTTCTCGTCGGGCGGAGGGACGTAACTCGACGGTGTAGACCACAGCGATGCGCCGCGCCCCGACCCCCTCTCCCTCTCAGGTTGAAAATCCGCCGTGGCGGAGAGAGGGTTGGGGTGAGGGTCTTCCAGGTAAGCGGTTACAATCCGAGTTCCTTCTTGATCTGTTTGAGGGGGATGTTGGTGCCGCGTTCCTTGAGGGCCTTGCGGGCCGCGTCCACGTCCATCCGGTCCTCGAGCGCTTCCACCAGTTCGAGGTCGGCGATGGGGACGATGGCCGCAAGGTTCTTGCCCCGGCGATGCAGGACGATCCGCTCGCCGCGGTAGACGACCTGATTGATCGTCTCCGCGAAATCCTTCCGCGCTTGGCTGGTGGCCACACGAACCATAGATTACCTCCCCGCACCATTCACTGCTGAGGGCCTGCCGCCACACCCCTCTCCCCCGGTGGGGAGGGGGCAGGGTGAGGGGCGCACGGTGGGTTCAGACCCGTCACACGTACGTCCCGTACAGAGCGTACGATCCGTACAAGTATCGCCCATGCGACCAAGAAAGTCAAGGCTTGCCTTGAGCCTCGAAAAGTCCGGTATCATCCTGCGGATTCCCGCTCGGCGGGAGGTCCCGGAAACGGTCCGCGAAGCGGACCCTACACCTGCTGAGGGTATGACGCGTGGGCGTGGAGATTGGGACGGACTGGCGGCACGACGATCGAGGGGAACCGCGTGCGAGTGCGGGGGCCCCAGATCCTTTGGACCTGGCGGAGACGATGATTTGCGCTCAGCGTCAAGCCCACGATCATCGCCTCCCCCACCTCCAAAGGAGGTGGGCCACCCGTCCAGAAAAATCCGCGCACCGATTTGAATCGAACTGTATAGTGCCGAACGCACTTCTCGCGCGTCCAGTTCGCCGTAAACACGCTTAAAACTGGACACTCGCGCCCTTGGTTACAGGGTCGCATTGTGCGACCCTGTGTTGAAAGGGCGTGAACGTGAGCGAGATGTTGACGACGAAAGATTTGGCCGAGGCGTTAGAGGGCTGGGTTTAATGGGCGTGTGAAATCGCCGGATGGATTTGGCTCGCGATGCGGCTTGTCCCGATCCTTCGATATCTTCGCCGGGGCGGCCACGCTCCCAGGATGGCGACTCCTGCCAGCTGGACGGTGGGGCGATCCACACGGTCAAACCCGTGGCGAGAGCTACCGCCTCCCGGACAGGCGGTGATGCCCGACCCAGACCGTGCATCGAACACTTTTGTTTATTCTCTTGCTATGGTTGGAACACCTTTGTACTATTGTGTCGGGGGTAGTGTTTGGGAAGCTGACGAAAGGAAACCAACCATGCAACTCGCAACGGGCGCGGTTCGACAAATCACCGGGGCGTCGCAGCGGCAACTCACCTATTGGGACGCCACGGGACTCTTGAAACCGAGCGCGAAGGATACAGGTCACCGACGATACACCTTCCCCGACGTCGTGGCGGCCAAGACGATCATTGTCCTTCGACAAAAGGGGTGTTCTTTGCAACAGATTCGCAAGGCGGTCGAACACCTGCGCAAACGTTACCCGCACGACGCGGGGCCGGACGTGTTGGCGTCGCTGACGCTGCTGACCGACGGAAAGACGGTCTATATGCTGACCGACGCACAGCAGGTTATGGACGTGGTGAGCAAACAGACGGTCTGGTGGATCGTGAATGTCGGCAAGCTGATTCTTGAAGCGCGACAAGCGATGCAAACCTTGCCGCTGGAATGGGTGGAACCCGTGACCGTGCGACACGTAGCGTACCGGCTTCGGGTTACGCATGACGCCGATGAGGGCGGATACATGGTGCAGTGCGTGGAGTTGCCGGGCGCGATTGAACAAGGCGAGACACCGGATGAGGCCATCGAAAACGGTAGGGTTGCGATCGACTCGGTTCTGGCTTTTCTGGCGAAGCGGGACGGCGCGCACCGGACGCGGAGGATGAAGCGCAGTGCCTAGCCTTGCGAATGCCAACAAGCAAACGCAAGTGATTCGGGCGCTGGAACGCGCGGGGTTTGCGCGGCGATCCGGGGGGAAACACACAATCATGGCACATCCCGACGGGCGCTATACCGCAATACCGAACCATCGTCAGTTGAAGGTCAACACATTGCGGGCGATCCTGAAACAATGCGGTCTTTCGGAAGCGAACTACCTTGAGCTGTACGCTGGTAAACGGGTTTGAACGGGACCGGATGAATCGAAAGTAGGTGAACCATGCGACTTTTCCAAGGTCCGCTGTGAACTTCAGCGCAAGAAAACGCGGGCTGTTTCCAGCCCGCGATATTACCCCCAAGGGGAGTCGAACCCCTGTGCGAAAACCCGCAAGCGCTTGTCAATATAGCAGTTACGAACAGCGCGGGAAGTGTCTTGCCGGTTTGCTTGCCGGATTCGGCGCAAAATGACTCCGACCCTGCCCTGAGCCGCGAAGGGTTGGCGGTGGTGGTTTCGGCTTGGTCGGGTCTGCCGGAAGCGATCCGGGCGCGGATCGTCGGGTTGGTCGAGGGGGCGACGGCGAACGTGGGCGAGCACTGACGGGTCAAGGCTGAGATCGTGGCGGCGGTCCGGACATCTGCGAACGGGTAGCTATCGCGGTCGCGCAGCTCACGCACGCGCTCACGTGGGACGGCGTGCCGCGATACTGAGGAAATTGCCGAGAATCGTCGCGCCGCGCCGAGAGACTTCCTGGATCGCCTGCAACCTCGAACGCCGGGCCGTGGACTGGGAATCCGCGCCGAGCCAGCGGGCGGTGAACGGTCTATCTGCGTTGAAAAAGGACGAGAAGCTGCGACGGGCCTTCTGGCTCGTGGTATTCAAGCCGAGCACGAAGCGGCCCAGTCGCTACCGGTAGGACTAGCCGGCCCAGTGACCTCAGCAACCGAGCGATATGGACGGTGTGGTAGCGAACGCTGTAGTCTCGCTCAATCCGTTCGACGATTCGCAAGCAGGTCCAGCGACCGTCCATGAAACCGTTCGCCTTGGCTCCCTTGCGAAGCTGCCCCAAGAGCGACCGCCGTTGCCGCGCCGTTAGCTTCGCTGGAGCGCCCGTCCTATTGGCAGCAAAGAAAGCGCTCTGCCAATCCTGACCCGCTGTTCGTTATTGATGCGTATGCTTTAGAATTGCCGCGAATGAGCGACGACGGCAACGAATGGGTGACCATCTACCGTTCGGAAAGCGAAAGGGACTGTTTTGAACGTGCGCTGGTACTCCAGGCCGTGGGGGCCGCGTACCAAGTCCGCCGAGAAGCCGACGACTTCGCCCTTGCGGTCGCTGCGATGGACGCGGCGCGCTGCCGCGCCGAACTCGACGCCTACACGATGGAAAACCGCGATTGGCGGAGCGCTCCTCCTACAACTCGTCAGCGTGCCGACGGATGGAACGGCGTCCTCGGTTTTGTCGCCGTGTTGTCGGTCATGCCTGTGTTGCAAAAACGGGATGCATTTGGCGTGGACTGGTTTTCGGTGGGCATGGCACACGCCGACCTGATCCGCCAGGGCGAGTGGTGGCGGGCGGTCACCGCGTTGACTCTGCACATCGACCTGGAGCACGTGCTTTCCAACCTCGTCATCGGCGGCTTGGTGGGCTTGTTCGCCGGCCGGTCGCTTGGGTCGGGTCTGGCCTGGTGCAGCATTCTGATCGCGGGCGCGTTGGGCAATTTCCTCAACGCCTGGGTCCACCCCCCTGACCACACGTCCGTTGGCTCTTCCACCGCCATCTTCGCAGCCCTCGGTCTTCTGGCCGCCTATGCGTGGTGGCAACGGCGGACGCGGCGAACTTCAAGGTTGGAACGGTGGGCACCCCTCGTCGGGGGCGTCCTCCTGCTTAGCTTCCTCGGTACCGGCGGCGGGCGAACGGACGTCACGGCCCATATATTTGGCTTCCTCTGCGCGATCCCGTTCGGCGCACTGTGTGGGAAGCTCGGCGACGGTGTAGTCTCCACCCCACGGGCACAATCCTTGCTCGGACTCGCCGCTCTGGCTGTACTTGTCATCGCCTGGGCGTTCGCGTTGATGCCGCGCGGGTGATGTTGCGGGTGGTGAACGGAAACGAGTCCAACTCGTCGGTCTACTCAACGGATCAGGGAGTGCCTCCAGTCGGTTTCGCCATCGTTTCCTTGTGCGCGTTTACTTTCGTGAGCGATGTTCCGCACTCCGGACATACGCCGGAAATATTGCCCTTCAAGTTGTATCCGCATCGCTGGCAATGACCGAGCGGATAGCGAAAACGATTGGCCAGCCAAGCAATGGCTGTCAGAACGATCAGCATCACGAGAGGTTCCCAAAGCTCCAGAATGAAGCGACCGTTTCGGTCGAATGTGTACGAAGGTTCCCAGCCGAGCGTGCTACTCTCAAAGGGATCGTACAACACCCAGCCGATTCCCGTTCTCCACGGGGAGCAAGGCCCCAGAAGTAGTATGCCATTGGTCACGGCAAACCCATACTTGCTTCCGATATAGCCGAACACCCAACAGTTGCTCAGGAGTAGAACAGCAAACAACAGACCGGTTAGAATCATCCCGGCACGGGCTAATTTGAAGGTCGTCGAGCGAGGCCGACTCATTCCGCACCATCATAACAGAGCGTGCGAAGCGAACAACGCCGGTTGCCGTCATCACCTGGCCTTGGCGGTGGCTGGGGCGAAGGCGGCGGGCCGGCCGCTGTGGGCGTCGATGGTTTTGTCGATCTCGGCCATGAGGCGGATGGGCCATACCAGCGGGCCGATGTGGGAGTTCAATCTTGTTCTCCGGCAAAGGCGTGGTGGAGGAGGGAGGCGAAGAGGTGGTCGGCCTGACGCAACGACTCCCGCTGCACCGCACGCAGACGCTCCACTCGCTCCACCAGGGCCGCGAACTTCTGCTGGAGGGGCAGCGGGGGGAGTTGCACACGAAACGTGGCGACGATTCCCGCGTTGATGCTGTCCATGATCGCGCCCTTCCCTCGCTGGGACAAACCGACGCCAGCAAGATCGGCATTCCGCAGGAACTGCACGAAGAACAGCGGGTTGCAGGCATCAGAGCGCAAACGCACACGAATCAGGTGGTATGAGACAATTCCCGTCGGTGCTCGATTCGGCACAACGCACACTTTGCCAACGGTCCCCGACCGGCTGATGAGCACATCATCCGGTAGTACGTTAAACCTAGCCAGCTCGGTAAACTTCGTCGACGAAATACGCTTCTTGCCCCCAGGCTGAAAACTGTTTCCTTCGCCAAGAGAGTACGTGCCGAACACTTCCGGCCCATCGGATACAAAGTCCTCGGTGCCGAGTTGCGTTCCGAACGGGCCGGTCGTGACACCGCGCTTCCCATTGGACGCGATTTCTTCGACCGTGCATTGCCGCCATTTCATTGGGTTGCTCGCAAGGTCGCCGAAGAGTTCGAGGAAGG
>JAGVHG010000142.1 GCA_020056715.1 Phycisphaerae bacterium
TGCACGCATCATGCCCAACTTGTGCACAACGCATCATGGCCGTCGCCCGCCCAGCCTCGCCCACCTTCAATCGGGGCAGTATGAATAATCCGGGCTAGGGCAGTGTCCGAGGAATAGCATGACGATTCTATGATCCGGGGTATGAACTGGGCTTGCTTACCCCTGCATCGCCCCTGCACGTTGGCCGGGACCAACTAAGACGCTTGATCTACCTGGCCGCCTCTGGCTCATGACCGGAACTGTGAGTTTTAGTTCGCCGAGTTCGAGTCGCGTGACGAGGGGAAGTCTTACTGCTTGACGAGATGGCCTAGGAACCAACCACAAGACCGCGACGACAAGACGTCCAATCTTTTAACGCCAAGTTCGGCGGAGGCGTTCTAGAACCCGCAACCATCATTCTGCTGGCCCTCGGAGGGCTTGCCCTCCTGTAACGCGGTTACTAGCGTCAACTTTATCCATTTTCTCGTTGCCGAAGCTTTTTACCTATGCTAAACCTCCATTACGTCGAAGGATACGCCGCGAAGCTCGACCTCTTGCTAAAACAATTCACAGCTCGTCGGTCACGCTTCCATCTGCAACTCGCTTGCAAGTTTTGAGGCGTGTAATACAATTCTGCCATCAAAATACGGGGAGGGTACGGACACCTCTTCTCAAGAGCGGTCTAGGGCACACCGGCGCATCACGGAAGTACGTCGGCGTGGGATCTGAAAAACTCCTCACAAGCTCCGCCCTGCGGCGGTAGGAGATGAGACCATGCTGTTCTGGGAAGCGCTGACTCTTCCGCGCGAACGAAACGGTGGACCCCCAACGAACCAAACCGCTGCCCTCTGCCCGCAGCGCTTGCCGTTCGATAAGCGATGTGCCGTGGTCACCAAATCGGGAAAACGTTGCAAGGGACGAATCCGCTCCGGAACGGATCATTGTCCATTACACGATCCGCTGCTTGCCGCCCAGCGTCGGCTTCGACCCGCATCCAGTGGCGTCCGCGCCCATCGTCGCTTGTCTCATTTGCCCGATGGATACCTGCGGAAGCTCAGCAATCGTACGTCCGTCGGAAACGCGATGGACCGCCTATACCGGGAAGTGCGCCTGGGGATCGTAACAAACGAAATGGGGTTGGTGCTCTTCAACATCCTCACTCGGCTGCTCGATTCGGGCCTTGTGGATTCTGGGAAACTCACCGCAACGACAGGGAACCGAAGCAAGGCAACCCGACTACGGCCTAAGCTAAGCGAGTTGCTCACGCGATCCGAGCGCGCGGCGTGGCGACGCGCCGTGGCCAACGCCCCCGCATCGGTCCTCCGGGCCGGTTCGCAAGGCATCAGCGACAAACGACAGGAAGCACACGAGTCGCCTGTAAAGCTCATGCTCCAGGCTGCGTCCTAGCGCCACCCGAAGCCCGGGTCGTACTTTCCTCAAACCGCCCCGCTACAAACCATCTTGGTTTGACGGTATGATCCCACCGTGAACACCGCGTGGGCGGTGGGTCGGAGTGGGTAGCCGTCCGCCGACGATGGATGACGACCAGGTCCCATGCAGTGGATGGTCTAGGCAACGGGTCAGGCTGGAAACAGAGCAGCCCACCTGGCTCATTCAGGTGCCGTGGATCGCCTGGTCGTCATTCCTCGCCGGCGGGATAGTTGTTGTAGGGAGACCTTCGGGTTGTATCGCGTTCTCGCTCGAGCCTATCGCAGCACTACGTTCGACGAAGTAGTCGGGCAGGAAGTCACGGCCACCACGCTGAAAAATGCGCTCAAATCCGGGCGCATCCATCATGGATACTTGTTCACCGGGACACGAGGCGTCGGCAAGACTTCCATGGCGCGGATTCTCGCCAAGGCGTTGAATTGCCTCGCCTTTGAAGCCCCCACGCCCACCCCCTGCTGCAAATGCGAATCGTGTACCGCCGTCGCCGAGGGTCAGGACATCGACGTCGTGGAGATCGACGCCGCCAGCAACACCGGCGTGGACAACATCCGCGAGCTGCGCAGCAACGCCACTCTCCGCCCCGCACGGGCGCGATTCAAGGTCTACATCATCGACGAAGTACACATGCTTAGCACCGGGGCCTTCAATGCGTTGCTCAAGACGTTGGAGGAGCCGCCGCCGCACGTGAAGTTCATCCTCGCCACCACCGAAATCCAAAAAGTCCCGGCGACGATCATCAGCCGCTGTCAACGGTTCGATTTTAAGGCCATCAACACGGACGCCATGGCGTCTCATCTAGCGAAGATCGCCGCCGCCGAGCACGTCCAGACCGACGACGGCGTGTTGCGGCGCGTTGCCCGGCTGGCCAACGGCTCTATGCGCGACGCCCTCTCGCTGCTCGACCAACTACTCTCCTACGACCCAAAACATCTGACCAGCGCGATCGTTAACGAGGTGCTTCCTCCTCCACACGATGAACTCTCGGCGGCGGTTCTCCAATGCGTCGCCGACCGCGACGCAGCGGGAGCCTTGCGGGCTTTGGATATCGCCTTACAGACCGGGCGGACGGTTGATCGTTTCTGCGACCATTTGATTGAGCACGTCCGCACATTAATGCTGCTAAGAGTTTGTGGCCCGGACACGGACTTAGTCGATGTCGCGGCGACGATTCGGACCACGCTTATTTCGCAGGCCGAGAAGTTCGACGGCCCGACGTATGTGTACATGATCGCCCTTCTCGAAGAGCTTCGACGCAACGTGAAGTTCAGCGGCGCGGCCCGCGCCCTCGCTGACGCCGCAGTTGTGCGTTTGGCGATGAGTCACCAGTTCACGGACCTCGGTGTTCTTTTGGGAAGGCTCGAAGGAAACGACGCAGCCGCCACAGCGTCGCCGGCCGATGCAAAAAAAAACGCCGCCCCTGACTCTGCTGCCCGACGCGGGCCGACGCCGATTGCACCGGCCCCCAGTAGGAGCGCCGCGGAGCAACCTGCCCAGCGTCGAACACCGGCGGAGTGGGAACGGGCCACCCGCGATCCTCTTGTGCAGCGGGTGAAGGCTGCGGTGGATGGTACGTTGCTCGACATCCGCCCGGCGCAACCGGCAGGCGCGAACGCCGCGCCGCCGTCCGAGGTCGCCGATGAGGGCGAGCCAACCTTGTTCGCAACGGAGGAGTAAGCCAATGTTAGGCGGTTTCGGCAACATCGCGGGAATCTTAAAGTCGGCCAAGGACCTGCAAGGAAACTTGGCCAAACTTCAGGAACAGCTCGCCGCTCGACGCTACGAAGGCGCCGCCGGCGGGGGCATGGTTCTGGCCATTGTCGACGGCCGCGGAACGCTGATCGACATCAAGATCGACCCTCAAGCCGTAACCGACATTGAGTTGCTGGAGGACTTGGTGAAGGCCGCCGTCGGCGCCGCCACCGCCAAGTCACAGGAGGGCATGAAACAAGAGCTTAGCGCCCTCACCGGCGGTCTGAACATTCCCGGGCTATCGCAGATGCTCGGCGGCAGTTGACCAAAGCCGCGGACCACAGCATGAACAACGAACCGATCGAATCCCTTGGACGGCTGAAGGAGCAGTTCCAAAAGCTGCCCGGCATCGGCCCGCGAAGTGCCGAGCGCTTGGCATTCCACGTCCTCCGCGAGCCGCGCGAATACGCTGCCGCCCTTGCCGGCGCCCTCCTCGACGTGAAGGACAAGGTCATCCACTGCCGCACCTGCTACAACCTCACCGAAACCGATCCGTGCGCCATTTGCACCGATACGCGGCGCGATCATGGCGAGCTATGGGTCGTCGAGCAACCCAAAGATTTGCTGGCCGTCGAGGCGACCGGCCTGGTGCGCGGCGTGTATCACGTGCTGATGGGACACATCGCTCCGCTCGAGGGGATCGAGCCGGAGCACTTGACGCTCGACGCCTTGATACGCCGCATCCGCGCGGGCGGGGTACGCGAAGTCGTGTTGGCCCTGAATCCTACGCTCGACGGCGATGCGACGGCCCTGCACATCCAAAGCCTGGTAAGCGACTTGAATGTTCTCGTTACCAGACCCGCGAGGGGATTGGCGGTCGGGTCGCAACTCGAATACGCCACCTCCGGGATGCTCGAATCCGCCATTCGCGGGCGTTCGCCGCTCTGACGGTCCAAGAAACGCGGCTTTCCCGACCTCTCGATGATAGGGCGTATCCCAGTCCGCGCGGCTATAATACCGGTAGCGTCTACAAACTCCTCTCCCCTTGAGGGGAGAGGTCGGGTGAGGGGTGATTCGTGCGGCTGGACCCTCTCTTTGGTAGGCAGAGGGGTGCCCCAAGAATCGTGGTCGGCGGGATCAGCGTGATGTCGCAGTTTCTTTCTCAAACCCTCGGCCAACACCTGCGGATGGAGCAGCGGCTCACTCCGCAGTTGATCCAGTCCATGTCCATCCTTCAGAAGCCCGTGGCCGAGCTGGAGGCCTACATTGCCGACGCCTTGGAGACCAACGCCGCGTTGGAAATCGCCGACCCGGAACCGACCAGGCGCGAAGTGGATGGGTCCGCCAGCGCGAACGGACAGACCAAGACCGCCTTGCCCGAAGACCGTGGTTTCGCCCGGCTCGATCGATTCTCACGGGATTATGATCTAGACGGCATTGATTACGCTCCCTTCGCGATGCGTCGATACGCCTCCGACGGCGACCGCGACGCCAAGATGGGTGCGATGGCCAACACCGAAGGCCGCGAGATCAGCCTCCAAGAGCACCTCCTCAATCAATGGACGTTGATCGAAGTGGATGCCGACGTCCGCCGGGCCGGAGAAGCGATCATCGGCCGCCTCGACCCCGATGGCTACCTCCGCGCGTCGTTGGAGGAGATCAGGGACGGTGTTCGCCCTCTGATCCCCATCAACCTGTTGAACGCGACTCTTCGCGAAATCCAGAAGCTGGAGCCTGCGGGCGTCGCGGCTCGGGATACCGTCGAATGTCTGCTGTTGCAATTGAACACTCTCCCGGGCGACAACACCATCGAGCGGACGTTGATCGAGTGTCACCTGGATGACATCATTCATAACCGCTTGCCCGCGGTGGCCAAGGCCACGGGCTACTCGATCGGCGAGATCAACGAGGCCCTCAAGGCCATGCGCTCCTCCCTCTGCCTCCACCCCGGTTGCCTGGTGGGAAATCGAACGCTCCCACCAATCCGTCCCGATGTGATCGTCGAGTACTCCGAGACCGGCGACGGTCTGACCGTTCGGCTGACCCGCGGCAACACGCCGCATCTCCGCGTTCGCGACGACGTTGCGTCGCTCGCGAAATCCAAGAAGAACGGCAAGGAGACCCGCGACTTCGCCCGCAAGCACGTCGAGGAAGCGGCGGCCTTGATCGACGCGGTCAACTTCCGCCGCCAACGCATCTTGGAAGTCGCCCGTGCCATCGCCGAGAAACAGCGCGACTTCTTCGACGTCGGTCCATCGGGATTGAAGGTGCTGCGGATGAGCGACCTGGCCGCTGAACTGGGTTGCGACCCCTCGACGGTCAGCCGCACGGTGGCCGACAAGTACCTTCAGACCCCGCGGGGCATCTTCTCCCTCCGTTACTTTTTCACCGGCGGCACCGAGACCGAGGACGGTGAAACAGTCGGTTGGGACCGAGTGAAGGCACGGGTCCGTGAACTGGTCGACGCGGAAGATCGAAAAAGCCCTCTCAACGACGACCAGATCGCCGCCCTGCTGAAGAACGAGGGAATCGAAATCTCCCGCCGCACGGTGGCCAAGTACCGCCAGCAACTCAACATCCCCGCCGCCCGCCAACGCCGCCAGTTTTAGGAGGATTCCCTTTCCCCCGCATCGGGGGTGTGGCATGGCCAAGCGAAGCGCCGCCATGCCGTGCGTGCATTCTTCGCTGGATTTCTCTATCATCGCTCGGCGAGTACACCCCAACGGAACAGGTACCAACGACATGCTACGCATCGGCGACATCGAACTCGACATACCGTTTGTACAGGCCGCCCTTAGCGGCTACAGCGACCTGCCCATGCGCCGGCTGGCGCGTCGCTACGGCGCACCCTACACGCTCAACGAAGTCGTCCTCGACAAGCTCGTTGTACAGCCGGGGAAGAAGCAGCGCACCTTTCTTCGCGTTACGGACGACGATCATCCCGTCGGCGGCCAACTTATGGGGGCCGATCCCGACGTCTTCGCCCCGGCCGCATTCGCCATGGCCCAGGCCGGATACGACGTGATCGACATCAACTTCGGCTGCCCGGTGCGGAAAGTGCTGGGCCGTTGTCGCGGCGGTTTCCTTTTGTCCCAGCCCCACGCGGCGCTGGAGATCATCCGCCGTGTACACGACGCCGTCGGTCACACGCACCCGGTGACGGTGAAGATGCGCCGCGGGATGGATGACGGCCCGCAAGCCGAGGGCGACTTCTTTCGCATTCTCGACGGGGCCTTCGATATCGGCGTCGTCGCGGTGACCGTTCACGGACGTACCGTTAAGCAGCGTTACGTCGGACCCAGCCAATGGTCGTATCTCGCCAAGGTCAAACGCCACGTCGGCGATCGCGTGATCCTCGGCAGCGGCGACCTGTTCAGCGCCGATGCCTGCGTGAAGATGATTCAAGAGACCGGCGTGGACGGCGTGACCATCGCCCGCGGATGTATCGGAAATCCTTGGATTTTCGAGGAATGTCGCGCCCTGTGGCGAGGCGACGAATTGCCTCCGCCACCGTCGATCGAGCAGCAGCGGCGGGCCATCGAAACGCACTGGGCCGACAGCGTCGAAACCTACGGTCCAATGGTCGCCGGTAAGATCATGCGCAAGTTCGGGATCAAGTACGCCGAGCACCATCCGCTCTCCCGCCAGGTCCGCGACGCCTTCATTGCCGTCAAGACCCCGGAGGAATTCACCGGCGTGCTCGACGTCTGGTACGACCCCGCCGCATCCTGGCCGCCCGTCACCCGCCGCGAAGGCCACGGCGACCTCATCGCCGCCGGCGCCACGCTGTGACTTCCTTCTCGAGTCGCAATTCCGAGCCGCGGGATTCATCCCGCGCGCCCGTTCCATCCGAGCCGTCCCGTTCACGGGGCGGGAGCGCCCCTCTTTCCGCGCCTCCGTCGCTTCGTCCCTTCGTCGCTTCGTGGCTCAGTCTCTGCATTTCTGTGTTTATGTGTTTACCGGACCGGTCCTTTCTCGTTGTGTTGGCCCAGCGGGTGAGTGTAAAACGGGCTTTCGTTCACTCAAGATCTTGAACAAGGACCGGTAACAACCGGGCCCGGAATTGGTTCGAGTGGGCGCGAAAACTCTGAGATCATTGCATACAATTTGAAAGGAAGCTCGGAGGAGTAACCATGGTTTGGGCATGGAAACGATTCGCTCTGACTCTAGTGCTCCTGAACACTGCGGCTATCTTGTTTTTCGGTTGCAACAAAGTGGAATTCATGTGTGACCCCCTGGAAGAGCCGCCGCCGATCGACTGGGTGCGCATCTACGAACGCGCCCGCATCGACTTCGACGTGACGTGTGACGATCGCAACGACGAATTGAAGTCAAGATACGAAACGGATGCGACCGAGGCAATGCTCCGCACTCTCCCGAACGGCGCACGATACATGCTGCTTATCAATCGCGTGCGGATGGAGCAGGAACTCTTTCTGACCGGAATTCAGATCGACAACCGCGACGAGATCGCCGAAGCCCTCGACCAGGTTCCTGTTTTCGACGAGGAACTCGGCGCGACCTTTCACCGCGGATTCCTCAGCACGGCGGTGCGGATGCGCGCCGACGTCACCCCATTACTTAACTCCGGTTTCAAGACGCGCTTGACGGGATATTCATTGGGCGGCGCGACGGCCGCCATCCTGGCTCTGCAATTGCAAATGGACGGGTTCCAGATCGATTCGATTCTCACATTTGGTCAACCCAAGGTGACTGACCAAGCGGGCGCTACGCGGTTCTCCGACCAGCCGCTCCTGCGCATCAAATCCGGCCTCGATGGAATCACCCATATCTACGCGCCCAAATACTTTCATTACGGCCATGAAATCATCCTGTTGGACGGCGACCGCATCGTCTACTTAACCCAGAACGATCGCAATTACGATGCCTCCACCGACCCCTACCAGATCGGACTGTACTTCTCCGATCACACGAAGTACCTCACCCGAATTGCGTTGAAACTGAACGGCACGACGCCGACCTCATTCTGCGAAAGTGACCAGTTTAGCACTCTGACTGAGCAATCCTTATGTGAATGAGCGCGAAGTCGGTTCGGCTCGTCCAGCCGCGCCGGGGACTGTTTCTTGTAGTAACTCGTAAGTGGTAGTCGTGTGCGAGCCGATTACAGGCGCGTGCTGTGACGCACTCTCCGGAAGTTGCGCAGACGACGTGCAGTTATTCGCGTGTTCTGGAACGCAGCAGGTGTGGACCGAGCGTGCGGCCTGCGTGGACGTGGTGTGCGATGCCGCCACCGGGGCGTGCTGTGACCACGATCCATTCGGCGCATGCACGGACGGCCTCACCCAGGCGGCGTGCGACTGCCCGACCTGCGAGTGGGTGAAACTGGGTTCCTGTTCCGAATTGGATTGCCCGCCCACCCCGATCCCGACGGTTGGGGAGTGGGGGTTGGTGGTACTTGCGATTCTCCTGTTGACCGGGGCGAAATTGGCCTACCGTCGCTCCAACTCCGTCGACGCACTCAGCGCGTGAGAATCCGGTCGCTCCCGCTCCCGGCTCTGATCGGGCCGCTTGCCCTCCGCCGCGCCGGGAGAGCGGAACGCTGAGGGTGCATCCCATTATGGGTGGCGCAGTTGAATTATTCGCGCTTCACTTTACGCAGAACGCCAGCGTGACTGTGACCGCTGTTCAACATTCGGCGAAAA
>JAGVHG010000060.1 GCA_020056715.1 Phycisphaerae bacterium
CCTGACCGGGTTTCGATTCCAACACCGGTATCGGCAGGAAACACCGCATTTTTGTTGCCCTATCCGCGTTCACGACGAAAATCGGTCAGTTTGAGTAATAATTGGGTTTATAAATTAAAAATTTGGCAGGGTGCGCAAAGTTATTTTAATGCCGGAGGCCACCCAAACTCTGCATTTAAGACAGTAACGTTGGGACTTCCCACTAATGACGACCCCTATATTCCGCCCCCATGTAATGGAGAAATCGAATATCTCTGTCCTTGGACCTACAGTTGGTTTAGTGATATTCCGCAACCTGCTTGGGTGCCCCTATATGAATTCAAGTGGGACCTAACCGAAAGAGTTCCTGAGCCACTCATCTTACCTCCTGGTGAATGGATGGTGGCGCTGATTGGGTATGAAGCGCAGAATAATAGTGGACTGTGGATGAGTGGTTGCAATTCGCCGGGTGGACCTACAGGGGCTTTTGCGTCGGACATATCTCAACCGCCCATGTGGAACGTTGATAGAGGTTGGCAGCCCAACTGGCCGATGGAGATTAGGACGATTTCATCCTGCGGTTCCGGCACCTGCGATCCCGGTGAAAACTCCTGCAACTGTCCGCAGGACTGCGGCGCGCCGCCGAGCCACGAAGTCGCGGGTTCAACCTGCGCGGACGGCCTCGACAACGACTGCGACAAGGCGACGGACTGCGTGGACGCGGACTGCGCGACCGACGCCACAGCCTGTCCCAGCGGCCAGATTCCCGCTGTTTCCGAATGGGGGCTGGTCGTCCTCGCGCTCCTGACGCTCACGGCCGGGACGCTGGTGGTCATGCGCCGCCGCGTAGCGGCGTAGCGCGTAGTGAATTCCCTTGCCCCGAAGGGGCCGTAACATATCAGCCCAGGGCAACGCCCTGGGGAACAGTGACCCGAATCGTGAGAGCCCTGAAAGGGCGAAACATTTGCCACCATTTGTGGGATTAAACACCTTGTTTCGCCCTTTCAGGGCATTGGTCATTGTGGCGCTCTTGTTTCCCAGGGCGTTGCCCTGGGCTGTCATGTTTGCGACCCTTCAGGGCGAAAATCATGCCGCCTAAACTGTCATGCACCCATCCGGGTCGCTCCACGCACGTCGCGCTTGCAGGGGCCATATCGGAGGCGGACAATGACGGGTTCCCGCGGAGGCTTCCACGGGCTTGCAAGGGGCTGCGAGGATGGTCAACGATCCGGAAACCGAATCGCGGGTCGCGGCTCGACTCGAGGAGCACCTCCGGCTGCGTCCCGCGCTTTCGGAGCGGATTCAGCGGGAACTGCTGATGGAGCTGCACCGCCGGGGGATCGCGACGATCGACAGCATTCACGATCTAGCCCGCTCCCAGACCGGTCGAGCGGCGGCCGAGGTCGTGGACGACCCCAACCAGGCCGAGCGCGATCGCTGGGATGCTCCGGAACGCGAGCTTGTCGAGCAAATCACCCGGCAGACGGTGTGCCGACACTTCAGCGTGGCCGACATCGACGACCTCGTGAACCTCACCATGAAACGGGAGGAGGTGCACAACCTGGAGGTCGTCGCCAACCGCGGTAACGTTTCGTTCCGCGAACTGGCCGACAACATTCAGCGTTTCTGTGCGCTCCCCTTGGGTGAGACGCGTCTGGCCCCGGCGGAGGTGGTCGGGACGCGGGTGGCGCTTACCCGGCACTTTGTGAGCGACCAACTCGAATTCATCGGCATCGCCAAGAACCACCTCCAAATCCGCGACTTCGACGACATCACCCGGCGGATGTTGGGCAGCGACAGCGGCATCGGGCGCATCGGCGGCAAGGCGGGCGGCATGATCCTCGCCCATCGCATCCTCGCCGCCGCCGACAACGGGACTGACCCCTATCTGCCCGTCGCCATCCCCGAATCGTATTACCTGCGCAGCGACGTGGTGGAGGAGTTTCTGCGGCTGAACCGCTTGGATGAGTACCAGAGTCAGAAGTACAAGCCGATCGAGGATGTCACCAGGGAATATCCCTTGATCCGCGGCGTGTTCCGCAACGGCGACTTTCCGCTGAAAGTCGTGCACGACCTTCGCCGGATTTTAGACAAGATCGGTACGCATCCGCTGATTGTTCGATCATCGAGCTTGCTCGAAGACCGGATCGGCACGGCCTTTTGCGGCAAGTACGCCAGCGTGTTCGTCGCCAACCAGGGGACGTTGGAGCAGAGGCTCCGGGCTTTGCTGGGGGCGATCGCGGAGGTGTACGCGAGCATCATGGCCCCGGACCCCATCCTCTACCGCCGCGAGCACAATCTCATCGACTACGTCGAGGAGATGGCCGTCTTAATCCAAAAGGTGGTGGGGCTTCGTTGCGGCGACTACCTAATGCCGGCGGTTGCGGGGGTGGCGTTCTCGCGGAACGAATATCGCTGGTCGCCGCGGATTCGGCGCGAGGACGGGCTGATACGCTTGGTGATGGGCCTGGGGACGCGGGCGGTGGATCGTAGCGGGTCGGATTATCCGCGGATGGTGGCCCTGGGCGCGCCCACGCTTCGCCCGGAATCGACGGTCAACGAAATCCTGCGCTGCGCCCAGCGGACGCTGGACGTGGTGGATACCAAGAAGAATCGCTTGCAGACCGTCCGACTACAGGAAGTGCTCGCCCAGGGATGCGATGATTTCTCCATGCTCGACAAGCTGGTCTCCGTCCATCGCGACGGAGAGCTATACCCACCGACGGGGCATCGCGTAGACGACGATCCCGCGCAATTGTGCATCACGTTCGATAAGCTTCTGCGCGAGACCCCGTTCGTGCAGCGCGTGCGGGACATGCTGGCGCGGTTGGAGGATGCCTATGGCGTACCGGTGGACATGGAGTTCGCCAGCGACGGCGAAAAGTTCTACATCCTGCAATGCCGGTCCCAGTCCCAAGCGGTTGAGGCCGAACCCGTTCGCGTGCCGACCAACATCGCCAATGCGGATATCATCTTCGACGCCCACCGCTTTGTCCGCACCGGCCTGATCGAGGGCATCGAATACATCGTCTATGTCGATTCCGGCGTATACGACGCTCTTTCCACGCGGGAGCGTCGGCTGGAGGTTGCACGGGTGGTGGGCCGAGTCAATCACGCACTGCCGCCCAAGTCGTTCATCCTCATAGGGCCGGGGCGGTGGGGAAGCAACGACATTCTGCTCGGCGTGCCGGTTCGCTACGCGGATATTAATCGTTGCCGGTTGTTGATCGAGGTGGCCCGGCAGAAGGACGGCTTCGCGCCCGAGGTCTCCTTCGGCACGCACTTCTTCCAGGACCTCGTCGAGGCCAACATCCATTACCTGCCGCTCTACCCCGACGTCGGCAGCAACCGGTTTAACGAGGCGTTTCTGCGCAACACGCGGAACGTGCTTGCGGAAATCGTTCCCGCGGACGCCGACTTCGCCGGGGATATCCGGGTGATCCACGTCCCCGAAGTCGCCGGAGGTCGTACGCTCACTGTGGCCATGGACGGAGAGACGGACGTGGCGGTGGCGTTCTTGAAATAATCCGCCACAGATCAGTTCTTCCGGCGGCACGGCGGCAAGCGAAGCCAGCGGAGCATCCTTAGGATTCACGCGGTCGACGGATGCGTTCGGAGAGAGATTAGCTGGGACGTTCCAGCGTTTCCCTTCGCCCTTTCCATGGCCGCGTTTCGGCTCCCAATCGGCAACCGACTCGCACCGCACCAGGAGACAATCGCCTGTCTCCTCGTCGCAACGCTACGGGCCGACGACGTTAAAGGCGCCGTAGACGAAGCTACTGATGAGCTGATTGGCGATCGTTGAGGCCAATCCGGAAATCAGGGTGTTGGTGTCCATCGTGCAGCCGTTGGCCTGGAAGAGAAACCCGGCACTCACCATGGGCACAATCCGACGTACGAGGTAGTTGAACCGTTTGGTCATGGGACAATCCTAACTAAACAGAATTGGTACTCAATCTGAACCAGTCTTCTCGGCCGCTTGGGGCGGCTCCAACAAAATCAACTCCCGGGCGATATAGATCGGTACGGGATTGACCCCGCCGGTCTGCACGCGCTGCGCCGACGCCCGCACGCCGACGTACCGGCCCAGGTAACCTTCGACGTTTAGTCCTGAGTCCGGAGTTATCTCCACATAACCGATGGTTCGATCCGACTCGCTGGCGGGGTCGATGAGCCGGAATCTTTGCACCGACGATCCCGGCGGGTAGAGGGCGCTGACCCTTAGCTCGCCTTGGATTTCGATGCCCGTGGGCGATCGGGTAGGGATGAACTCGGGAATCTTCCCCCGAGCAGCGAGAAACTCGCGCTGTTTCGTCTCCGCCACGTCGTCGAGCTTTCGCACGCGTTCGACGGCGCTGGTGAAATCGCCCATGTTTTTTACCTGCTCGATGCGGGCAAGAGCGTATTGGTGAGCGAAGTCATCCTCGGTCTGGTCCGCAATGGGTTGATAGCGAGCGACGAAGGGGTCGAAGTTTCGATCCGACATCGGCTTGGCCAATTCCGTCCGCGCGGCGACGTCGATCTCCTCGAGCTGCCGTCGCCACGTCGTCGATGCGTGGGCGGTCATCGGGGCGGCGAGCTTCTTGGCCGACTCCGCCGCCGATGCGGTCACCGCCGGGGCGACTTCGCCCACGACATCGGCTTGCGACGGCGACGCACCAACGCCCTCGCGCACCGGAGGAGTCGTGCCGCCGGTTCGAAGTTGAACGTAGCTTCGATTCACCCACAGCGTAGCCCCGGTCGGCGGCTTGATGCGGATGAACCCGTCTGGATTACGACCCAAGATCGAAACCGTGGTCCCCTTGGCGAGCAGGGTCTGGACGGTGTACTTGTTCTCGTTGAGCAACGAACCCGCGCGGACGCGGACGTTGTCGCCGTTGATGACGCCCGATTGGTTGTCGGTGGTGTCGATAAAGTCGCCGGAGACGAGGCTGAAGATCCCCTCCGGCGGCAGAATCTCATACCACTCGCCGCGCTCGCTGACCACGGACACGCGATCACCCGCTTTAAGTTTGGAGATGGTGTAATGATTCAGGCTGTCACCGCTACGGACGTAAACGTCGTTGGCGCTGACCTCACCTTCACCCATCACCGGGGGCGTTTCGGGGGTCTGGGCAACGGCCGTTGCGGAGGCGACTAGCGCCGCGAACCCAACGGTCCACAATCCAACACGAACTGCTAAGTAGTTTTGGAACATTGTTGGCGATCCTTCGTCAATCGGTCTCGGGGCTTCCATCCCAATACAGTGTACGGAACGTTAGACGTACAGGCTGGATATGTCAACGGATTGGTTGCCCCGTCGCATAGTGACGCGACGGCCCGGACCGGGATATACTTCTCCCTCCAATGGGGACGAGATCACCGGTCATGGCGCGGGCGGTCGTAGAGGCGGCGGATTTGGCCGTCCCGGTCGAGGCGGCGGTTACCGTTTTTGCCCATGCCGCCGGGCCTGCGATTCTCGAAAGTTCCCGTCCTATCAACACTTACGGTCGATTTTCGATCTTGGCGACGGACCCGGTGGAGGTCATTTCGCTTGTCGGTGGGGATTCGCATGACCCCCTTGGGGCTTTGGCTGCGGCCATGGCGAGGTATCCGGGTCTGCCCGGTCCGACCGGGGAAATGCCGTTTGTCGGGGGCTGGATCGGGTTTCTGGGCTACGAGGCCGGGTTGCCAATGTCCGAACCCCAAGCGCCAGCGCGGGGTCTTGGCCCGTCGCTGGCGCTCCGGGTTCGGATTATGCCGCACGCCGACAGAGAAATGGCGGTGCCGCGTGCCCGATTCGGGCTATATGACGCCGCGGCGGTGTACGACCACCAGAAGGAGCAGTGGTACCTAACGGCGGTCGACTGGCCTGCCCCCTTTGCGATGCAACGACCGCCGGTCGCCCAACGGTTGAACCTCCTGCGCGAACGATTGCAGGCCGCATCGCGCGTGGTGCGAGATTGGAATCTCGCACCAGTGGACCTCGCACCAGAACCGCCGACGCCGTATACGACGCGACCGGTCCCGAACATGTCGAGACAAGCCTACATCGCCAAGGTGCTTGCGGCGAAGCGCTACATCGAAGCCGGTGATGTCTACCAGGTCAATCTCACGCAACGATTCACCGCCCAGACCACGGCCACTCCGCTCGAACTGTATCGTCGGCTGCGGACGGCGAGTCCGTCATCGCACGCGGCCCTCTTGATGTGGGACGGAACTAGCGACCAAAGCGGGAGCTCGGTCGCGATTATCTCGTCATCACCGGAACTGTTCCTTGACCTTCGCGACGGGCACGTTGTGACCCGCCCGATTAAGGGCACGCGGCCTCGGACGGGCGATCCACGGATCGACGCGATGGCAAGGCGCGACCTTGCAGTGAGCGATAAAGATCGCGCGGAACTGACCATGATCGTCGATCTGCTGCGCAACGATCTGGGACGAGTGTGCTCATTCGGGACGGTACGAGTCCGAGAGCCTGGGGATATTGAGGAGCACCCCACGGTGTTTCATCGCGTAGCGACGATCGAGGGCAAACTGAAGCCGGGGATGGGATGGCCTGACCTCCTGCGGGCCGCTTTTCCAGGGGGTTCGGTGACCGGGGCGCCGAAGATTCGGGCGATGCAGATCATCCGCGAACTGGAGCCGACTCCGCGCGGGGTCTACTGCGGCTCGATCGGGTGGATCGGATTGGACGGGGCCATGTCGCTAAACATTGCGATCCGTACGATAGTGCAACGCGACGACATGGTTCACCTGTATGCCGGCGGCGGGATCGTTGCCCAGAGCACTCCCGATGCGGAATACGAGGAGACATTGACCAAACTGCGGGGGATGTTGCTGGCCCTCAACACCGAGAAGCCGTGGGAGATAACGCGCCCGGCGCGAGAGGCGGTGCCAACGCCTTGACAGCAACCATATACCTCAACGGCGACTTCGTCTCCGAGCAGGAAGCTCACGTGAGCGTCTACGACGGTGGATGGCTGCACGGGGCCGGATTGTTCGAAACTATGCGCGCGGAGGGAGGTCGTGTTTTCCGGCTCGAATCGCACCTGGAGCGGTTGCGGCGGTCGAGCAACGCCGTCCTTACGCCAATGGAGCGGAGCGACCTTCCAGCAGAGGCTGTTTTCAAGGAACTCCTTGAACGCAACGGGCTGAAGGAAGCGCGGGTGCGGATGACGGTTTCCGCCGGGTCGATGCGCGAGGCCGACGAGGGCGACGTGCAACGGCTTTCGGTGTGCGCGACGGCGTCGCCGTTGTCGGGTTATCCGGCGGAACTCTATGATCGCGGTGTACATGCGGCGGTATGCGACTTTCGTCAATCGACCAGCGACCCGCTGGCGGGTCACAAAAGCACCGCCCATTTGCCGCGACTGCTGGGGCTGCGCCAGGCGCAGCAGAAGCGTTGTTTGGAGGCCATCTGGTTCACGACCGGCAATGAATTGGCCGAGGGATCTATTAGTAACGTCTTTGTCGTTCGCGGGGGAGTACTTAAGACTCCCCCTCTCGACACGCCGGTGCTACCCGGCATCGCACGCGAGCTGGTGCTTCAGATCGCATCGGACTGCGGTATCGAACGCGAGCAATGCCCGCTGTCGATCGACGATCTACTCGACGCCGACGAGGTTTTGCTGACCAACGCCATCATGCAGGTCATGCCCGTGGTGCGGGTGGAAAAACACGATATTGGTCAGGGTCGGGTAGGCCCGATCGGCAAGCGACTGTATCAGGAGTACCGCAACCGAGTGCAACAGGAGTGCGGCCAGGCATGAAGCGATCATCGACCCGAAAGACGACTGTGTTGGCGGATATCTGTGCCGCGATGGAGACCATTGCCCCGACGGCGCTCGCTCAGGTGTGGGACAACGTCGGGCTGCTCGCGGGCGACCTCAGGGCCGCGGTGCGGCGCGTCATGCTCACGATTGACTTGACGGAGCCAGTGGTTGATGAAGCCGTTCGCAAGAAGATCGACCTCATCGTGTCGTACCATCCGCCGATCTTTAAGCCGATCAGCTCCCTGTGTACCCCCGGCGCCGGAATGGAATCGCTGGTGTTTCGGTGCATCCGGCAAGGCATGGCCATCTACTCGCCGCACACGGCCCTCGACGCCGCGGACGGCGGGACCAACGATGCGCTCGCACAGCTTTGCGGCATTTACCAAACCGAACCGCTCGAATACGTCGACGCGCCGAAAAACGATGCGTGTAAGTTCGTGGTTTTCGTCCCATCGCACCATCTGGAAAAAGTCGCGGACGCGATCTTCGAGGCCGGGGCCGGTCAGATCGGCGATTACAGCCGGTGCAGTTTCCGAACACCGGGCGAAGGCACTTTCTTCGGCGGGATGGACACCAACCCGGCCATCGGTCGTCGTGGAAAAATGGAGTCTGTCCAGGAAGTGCGTTTGGAGTCCGTCGTTCGCACGACGGACCTCCCGAAAGTCATCCATGCCATGCGCGGGGTTCATCCCTACGAGGAGCCTGCGTTCGATATCTATCCGCTTCAACCCGGACCGGTCCGCGGGATCGGGCGATGCGGCAAGCTCTCGCAGACGACCACGCTCGAAAAGCTCGCCCGACGTCTACAGTTTCAAACCAAGGCAAAAGGCGTGCAGCTGGTCGGTCGCCGCGAACAACCGGTGGATTTCGTCGTGATCGTCGCGGGCGCCGCGGGCAGTCTGCCGTTTCGCATTCCACTCAGCAACCGTCATGTGATCATCACAGGCGAGATTCGCCACCACGACGCTTTGACGATCGGGCGTTACGGCTGTTCGGCGATCGCGCTAAGCCACTGGGCAAGTGAACGTCCGGTGCTCAAGCTACTTGCTCTACGCCTCGCGGAATTGCTGCCGGATCTTTCACTTTCCACCAGCGCAGCCGATCGGGATCCCTTCGACGCACTGGGATAAGGATCGGAGCGAAACTCCCGTGTCTTGTCCCAGTGGATGGCCGTGTTCGGTTTGGTCTTATGGGCAGACGTTTGTAATGGTGCCCAGGGGCTGATCATCGTTGCAGGCACCGGGGACGGTGCAGGCCGGATCGACGCAGTAGTCGCCCACGTCGGCGGCGTTCACCTCGAAGTCGCCGGGAGCGCAGTTGGCGAAGATGGTCCCGCAGGGATCGAAGATGCGGGTCAGACCAATCAGCCGGTCATCGCAGGATTGGACAAAGCCGGGCACGGCGGCGCCGCCGGCGAGGACGGCAGCGAAGCGAACGAATCGTCGAGCAAAGGAAAAACCGGTTCGGCGTGTGGTCATCTTCTGATTCCTCGTAATCGTTGTGCTCGTTGTTTGCCGCGCAATTGCTCAGGTCGAGTTTTTCGCGGCGCCCGCGCTTATGGACAATCTGTAAACAAGGGCGGTTGCGTTTGATTGCCGCTGCCGATCACGCTGCACGGATCGATCGTGCCCCCAAGGATCCCGTTTTGGCAATCAAAGATAAAACAGAAGTCAATCGCAACCAGGCCGGACTTGCCGATGTAGCTGCTGCAACTGGTGCCTGGTCCGGACGTCACAAACCCGGAGGCGGCCAGTAGGCTGATCGCCACGATCATTTTACGGGCGCGAGAACGCATATCGGTTTCCTTCGCGTTGCAATAGGATCATCGTCGGACGCTTTCAGACGGCCGCGCCGCCGCGTCCAAGTCCTCAACCGGGTGCGGAATATACCTTCCCGGCCTGGGGGCTGCAAGCCTACCCGATTATTACCCGTCGTAAGTGTCCGGGCGAGTCTACAGCGGCAATGGAATCCTCTATCGGCCTCACCCCTCACCCAGCCTACGGGGTAACGGACCGCTCCCGGACCCTCCCTACTCGGTCGGCTCGTCTGACCCTTGGTCGCGTTCCGC
>JAGVHG010000101.1 GCA_020056715.1 Phycisphaerae bacterium
AAGATCATCGTCGCCGCGTTAAACGGCCGGCGGGGTCACCCGCTCATCTTTCCGGCCGCGCTTCGCCAAGCTGTGCATCAGCTTGACGGCGGGCTAAACGCCTTGTTGGACTTGCACCGGGATCGAGTTCAACTCGTCGAGACGGGCGATCCGGCCGCCCTTGAGGATGTTGATACATGGGATCAGTATCGATTGCTCTTTCGATGACGGCGCGTAATAATGAAGCTGTGCGACATGCCGTCAAGGCGGCCTACCTCGCTACGGACGATCCTCAGACCACGAAGTTGCTCGCGATGCATCAGGACAGCGTGAGTCGCTAGGAGTTTGCTGAAATGACATTAACCCAAACCTTCAGGGCCGTTACCGCTGCCCCAGCCCATCCCATGCACCCGTTGAAATCGCGGGCCAGGGTACTGCTGACCAGCGTGTTCGGGCCGTATGCCCAGGACGATGAATACGGCAGCCGGAAGATCACCTCCATGGAGCTGTGGCACAACCAGGTCACGCGCGTACAGGGACCGTTTTCGCTGCGCATGTCGCACCGTTCCTGGGGGCTGATGTTGATCCAAGCCAACATTGGCGCTCCCTGCACGCTCCTGGATTTTCCGGACATGCAGCGCTTCATAGATCAGATCACGACGAATGAATACGACATCATCGGGATCAGTTCGATCATCCCCAACATCCGGAAAGTGCGGAAGATGTGCGAACTCATCCGCGAGCACGCACCGGCGGCGACTATTGTCGTCGGCGGACACCTCGCCAACCTGCCGGAACTGAACGAACTGATCGACGCCGACCACATCGTCAAGGGCGAGGGAGTCGCCTGGATGCGCCGGTTCCTCGGCGAAGACGAAAGTCGTCCCATTCAGCACCCGCGAATCCTGTCGGGGATCGGCTCGCGTATCTTGGGGATCACCCAGTCGGTCAAACAGGGCGAGGTCGCCGCCACGCTGATCCCCTCGGTGGGCTGCCCCGTGGGATGCAACTTTTGTTCGACATCGGCCATGTTCGGCGGCAAGGGACACAGCGTGAATTTCTACCAGACCGGCGAAGAGCTGTTCCAAGTCATGTGCGACCTGGAACGGGATCTGAAGGTGCGGTCGTTCTTCGTCATGGACGAGAACTTCTTGCTGCAACGCAAGCGGGCATTGCGACTGCTGGAGTTGATGAGCGAACACGGGAAGTCGTGGGCGCTGTACATTTTCACTTCCGCAAACGTGCTGAACTCGTACACGATTGAGCAGTTGGTGGGCTTGGGCATCATCTGGGCCTGGCTGGGCCTGGAGGGTAAGGACTCGAAATACGGTAAGCTCAAAGGCACGGACACTCTCGCACTGGTACGGACGATGCAGGCCCACGGCATCCGCATGCTCGGCTCCACCATCATCGGACTGGAGGAGCACACCCCCGAGAACATCGACGAAGCGATCGATCATGCGGTTGCCCACGACGCGGACTTTCACCAGTTCATGTTGTACACCCCGCTCCCCGGCACGCCTTTGCATGCCGAGCTTCAGGCGGCGGGCGCGCTCCTGGGTCCCGCCGAGCTGGACCATCCCGATACCCATGGGCAGTACCGGTTCAAACACCGCCATGCCCACATTACGGATCACCGGGAGACCGAGTTCCTGATGCGCGCCTTCCATCGCGACTTCGAGGTGAACGGCCCCAGCTTCGTGCGAACGGCACGGACGATGCTCCAGGGCTGGCGTCGCTACAAGAACCATCCCGAACGGCGAATCCGCGAGCGTTTCGCCTGGGATACCCGCGGTCTGGCGACGCTGTACGCCGGGGCTTTGTGGGCCACCCGACATTGGTACCGCAAGGATCCCTTGCAGTCCGCGAAAATTTCGAGAATCCTGAAAGATATCTACGCCGAGTTCGGACTGAAATCGCGCCTCGTGGCGCCGGTCGTGGGCCGCTATGTGCGGTGGATGATGGCCCGCGAGGAGCGCCGCGTCCGTCGGGGCTGGACGTTCGAGCCTCCCACCTTTTGTGAGACTGCAAACTGCGTTGCGGCTGTGTAGGGAGTCGTCGAACTACCTACGGGCGGTCTCGCACTCAGAGATCCCAAGGTACTTCTTCAGGGCGGTCGGCAGCCCGTATGGAGGTTGACATGAACAGCGAACAATCGGAAGGTCCGGTGAAGGTCCTTCGAGCCGAGCACCAGGTCATTCTTCGTGTGGTCCGGGTTCTGGGCAAGCTCATGGACCGATTCGAGCAGGCCGGTGAATTCGCCGAAGCGCCGCTTGCGAAGTGCGTCGAGTTTCTCCGGCTCTTCGCCGACGCGTGCCACCACGGTAAGGAAGAGGATCTTCTTTTCCCCGTTCTTGAATCGCGGGGCATCCCCCGTGATGGCGGGCCTATCGGCGTCATGCTGTACGAGCATCAGATTGGGCGAGGTCTCACCAAGGATATGGCCGGCGCATTGACCGCCGCTCGAACGGGCGACGCAACTGCCCGAACACGATTCCTTCAGGCTGCCAGACACTACATTGACCTGCTCACGAACCACATCTTCAAGGAGGATAACGTCCTGTTCGACATGGGTGACAGAATGATGAATCCTGACGATCAGCGTACGTTGACGAACCAGTTCTGCGCCGTGAATTGCGGAGCATTTGAGGGCCGGCGACGCGAAGAGCTCCAGCAAATCGCCGACGAGTTGGAAGCGGAATGTGGGCATGGTTGACGTGCCGGGGATGTTCACCGGCCCTGCATCGAACGTAATTTGAGCGTTAAAGCAGAGTGAATAGTTGCTTACCAGCGATAGTGTTGATAACATCAGCGATGAGCGGGTACGCGGCATAGGTATAGCCCGATAACTACTACGTTCTAGCGGCCGTCAAGAGTGATGTGGTTTTATTAGTCATCGCGAGAGACTATCAATCATGGCACGCGAATTGCCGCAGGTTTAGCCATAAGTGGTTTTTCGTTCTTTTTTTGGGAGAGAGAAACGTGGGTGATGCGGCCAAAGTGAAGATTTGTATCGACCGTGAACAGTGCATCGGCGACGGTCTGTGCGTAAACGAAGCACCCGAGACCTTCGAGCTTGATGACGACCAGAAGGCAGTCGTTCTCGACGGTCCCGGCAACGATCTGGAGTACATTCTTGCGGCGGCAAAGAGCTGCCCGTTGGATATCATCGTCGTGGAAGATAGCGCCACGGGGAAGAAGCTTTACCCCTAGCTCGGCTTTGCCCGGATGGGGTTTCCAATCGACGCGAAAGGTAGTTCGCTGGGTCCGCGCCTTCGGGTAAGGAAACCCTAGGCTCGTTGGAGGGTCTATCATGTTCACGATTGAACAGGCTGAGTGGCTTGCACCCAAGGTGCGTCGACTCGTGGTGCGGGCGCCACGCGTTTCGTCGCATCACAAGCCCGGACATTTTGTCATTGTTCGTGTCCACGAGGGCGGCGAACGGATACCGCTCACGATCGCCGACTCGGATGCCGCGTCCGGCACAATCACCCTGATCGTACAGATCGTCGGCGCGACAACCGAAAGACTCTGTTCGCTTTCGGCGGGGGATTCCATCGCCAACGTGGCCGGTCCGCTGGGTCGGCCGACCGAGATCGAGAACTTCGGACACGCCGTGCTGGTAGGGGGAGGCGTGGGGACGGCCGTTATCTTTCCGCAAGCAGCCAAGCTTCGGGAGGTCGGCAACCGCGTGACGGCCGTGATCGGCGGTCGCTCGCGGGAGTACGTCATTCTCGAAAAGGAGCTGTCCTCGCACTGCAACCACGTGTATCCGTGTACCGATGACGGGAGCTACGGTTACCACGGCTTCGTCACCGCCAAGCTGAAGGAAGTGATCGAAGAATGCGGCGACGTCGGCGTCGTTCTGACCGCCGGACCGGTTCCGATGATGCGGGCGGTGGCCGGGGTCACGCGCCCGTTGGGCATCAAGACCATCGTGTCGCTGAACCCGATCATGGTCGACGGAACGGGGATGTGCGGAGGGTGCCGGGTTACGGTGGCGGGCGAGATGAAGTTCGCGTGCGTGGACGGTCCGGAATTCGACGCCCACACCGTGGACTTTGCGGAGCTGACCGACCGCCTGACCACGTATCGCGAGCAGGAGGCGTTGGCCTGGAACCGATTGCACGAATTGACTGAACGGAGCGATGCGAGCGCGTCTCGATGCAAAATGCGCGAGATGGAAGATGCCGCCGCGAGCCGTTAGTCCGTATAGGAACGCAAGATGCCGACGATGAAACCATCCGAACGAATGAAGATCCCGCGGCAAGCGATGCCGGAACGACACGCTGCGGAACGAGCGGTTTGCTTTCAGGAAGTGAATTGCGGTTATCCGCCTGATGCGGCCGCTACGGAAGCCAACCGCTGTCTCCAGTGCAAAGATGCCAAGTGCATTGGCGGCTGTCCGGTGGGGGTGAACATACCGGCATTCGTCGAGGCGATCGCCGCGAACGATCTGTCCGCCGCGGCCGACATCCTCCTGGCCGACAATGTCCTTCCTGGGATTACCGGGCGCGTCTGCCCGCAGGAAAAGCAGTGCGAGGCCCTTTGCGTTCGTGCGAAGAAGGGAACGCCGGTGGGAGTCGGCTATCTGGAGCGGTTTGTGGCCGACTGGGCTCGCGAGCATCGGAAAGACCTTTTCGAGCCGCCGGCCGCCACGGGCAAGCGTGTCGCCGTGGTCGGTTCCGGCCCCGGGGGGCTTACCTGTGCGGGGGAGTTGGCCAAGCGCGGACACGCCGTGACGGTCTTTGAAGCCTTGCACATACCTGGGGGCGTCCTGGTGTACGGCATTCCCGAATTCCGGCTCCCCAAGGCGATCGTTCACGCGGAGGTGGAGTCGCTTCGTCGGCGCGGGGTTGAGATCGTCACCGACGTGGTGATCGGGCAGACGTACACGATTCACGAGTTGCTCGGCGTCGAAGGCTTCGACTCGGTGTTCATCGCCAATGGCGCGGGGCTTCCGATTTTTCAAGGCATTCCGGGCGAGAACCTCAAGGGGGTCTACTCGGCCAACGAGTTTCTCACCCGCGTGAACTTGATGGGCGCGTATCGTTTTGGAGAGACGGACACGCCGATCATCAAGGCGAGTGAGACGGTGGTTTGCGGGGGCGGCAACACGGCCATGGATGCGGTGCGGACAGCGCGTCGGCTGGGCGGCGATCCGGCCACGCTGGCTTACCGCCGATCGCGCGAAGAAATGCCGGCCCGCGCCGAGGAAGTCAAGCACGCCGAAGAAGAGGGCGTCGTCTTTCGTTTCTTGTGCAGTCCGCTGGAAGTCCTCGGTGACGAGAAGGGCTGGGTCCGCGGCGTGCGCTGCATACAGATGGAATTGGGTGAGCCGGACGCATCCGGCCGTCGCCGGCCCGTGCCGGTTCCGGGAAGCGAGTTCGAGATCCCGTGCCAGGTTTTTATTCAGGCGATCGGGACCAAAGCCAATCCGCTCTTGACGCAAACCACGCCCGGCCTGAACACGAACAAATGGGGCAACATCATTGTGGATGCGGATCATATGACCAGTATCCCCGGTGTTTTTGCGGGCGGCGATATAGTACGCGGCGGCGCGACCGTGATCCTCGCCATGGGCGACGGCAAATCCGCCGCCGCCGCCATGGACCGGTACTTGGGGAACGGTTCCGGCGACGCCGCGAGCACGTAGGGTCTGATCGGCTTCGAATCGGGGTCGTTTTTCAACGGGCATTTTGAGCTAACTCCTTTCGCGGCCACTGGTTATCCAAGTTTCCATCGGGTTCGTTTGGTACGGGCGCTTTGCGACGAAAAGTCGAAACACCGAAATAGAGGAGAACGAACGGCGCGAGGCGGTGAGGCCGAAGGCTGAAGACTGTAGGCCGTAGGCGCGGAACCAATCGTTGGCTTTCGGTGGCTTTCCGGCCGGGCACGCAATTTCATAACTCCAATTCCTACAGACATTTATCAATTTCGCGGTGGCTTCGTTTCGCAAATAACGTTTTCTCGCGTCGTTCCTGCTCTCTGCACGCCCGCGCGCGGAGCGGGCGCGGGTACGTTTCTCTATCCCTATAACTTGACGGGTGATCGGTGGATTACGCTCGCGGAGCGAGCGCGAATTACGAGTTACGATTTACGAATTACAACGAGGACCGGGTCCTGCGCGGCGGCGGTGATCCGGTAGGGCATGTCGTCGAGATGCTTTTGTCATGGAACGCCGCAAACACCGATAGGAGACGTACCGTGTGCCACTGCTGTGTCAGCAGTGGGCTTTGAATCGGTGAGGGACGCATGCGTCGGTCAGGAACGGGCTTCGGGTGGGCAGGCGAACCCACTGCTCGCAGAGCAGTGGCACACAAAATAAGGAGTCTGCGTGCAAGGGGTATCCAACAGTGCCACCCCGCCAAACCGTACTGTTTGCGCCCAGCCGAGCCTTTCAAAGTCTAACGGATACTTTACCACAACGGCGGGCCGGGAACAAGGGGGAAAACGCAAAAACGCAGAAACGCTGAAACCACGGCGGGCCGGGGACTCCAAGCGCGGATTACAACCGGGCAATGGCACTTCCGGCTCTGATTTCGGGGATTGTGGGCAACGTCAGGTTTGACGAAGTGAAGGATTAGCTTACGATCCTCGAACGCAAGATAGGCCTCTGTGTTCGTGAAGCCGCGGACTGAGTATAGAGGAGTCATAGCCCGATAATATTGCGATTTTTGGCGTTGTTATCCAAAATGATTCAGGATATGTAACAAGGTAAGTATGCCATTGCAATGTCGTCGTCCGATGTTATACTGCCTATGTAGAAACTAAGGACGACTCCCCGGCGAAAGCCGGTTGGGCAACCTATATGGTTGCCTCTTTTTTTATGCACCCTACATCGAGTTCCGCAGCACCGCGCCCTCGGAGCATCGTCTACATCGACGGCTTCAACCTTTACTACGGAGCAATAAAGGGCGGACCTAACAAATGGCTCAACCTAGAGCGGTACTTCTCACAACTCCGACACGGAGACGACCTCAAGCGGATTTATTACTTCACGTCAAAAGTGGATGGGCCGTCGCGTTCGGATCAGGAAATCTATCTTCGTGCTCTCGCCACGCTGCCGTTGGTTGAAGTTCGTCTTGGACGATTCAAATTGAAAACCGTTCAATGCCGAGTACAGGCGTGTGCGCACTCAGGATCAAAATTCTTCAAGGCCATGGAAGAAAAACAGACCGACGTAGCTATCGGCATTCAGATGCTGCTCGATGCGTATGACGACAATTGCGACCGGTTTGTCCTAGTCAGCGGAGATTCCGATCTTTTGCCGGCAGTCACGACAATCAAGAGGCTATTCCCTGCGAAAGAGCTAATCGTGTACATTCCGGCAACAAACGCATTGCGCGGTGCAGCAACGGAGTTGAGGGGCATCGCGGACAAAGACAGAACGCTTCCTCAAGCGTTGTTAAGGCATTGCCTGTTTCCAGCGCAAGTGCCAGATGGCGCAGGCGGCTTCATAGATAAGCCGAGTGGGTGGTGATCAGTGTCCAAATTGGGACACTACCCGACTTTTCAGCGTATTCGACCGATTGACCGCTCCATGGCTGTCGCGGTACTGATCGCCGTGGCTCGGATCAATCGGCGGAGTAGACGAGACCACTGCTGACACAGCAGTGGCACACGGCACCCTCACCCCAACCCTCTCCCTGAGGGAGAGGGGGAAGTTTCTTCGCGCCGAAGCCTTCGTCAGCATCATTCCGCTGCTGACACAGCAGTGGCACACGGGCGATGGTTGGATTTAAGATTTGAGATTTCAGAACGGGCGCGGCACTCAACGGCTATCTGCAACCGGTTCTTTCCGTCCCGGTCGGACGGGTCTCGGCGGCCCGATCGTTTCGTGGCCGTCGTTTTCCGCCTCGGCATTCACCGATTCGTCGACGTACGGCCGCTCAAGATGTCCCGCGTGGAGGTGACCCTCGTAGTGCGAGGCAAAGAATGGGATGCGGTTCAGGACCCGCTCTTGAAACACTTCGAGGTACAAATAAATCACGGGAGTCACGTAGAGCGTAATCAATTGACTCACGGCCAATCCGCCGACGATTACCAATCCCAAAGGCCGCCTGCTGGCCCCGTCGGCGCCCCAGCCCAATGCGATCGGCGCCGCGCCCATCATCGCCGCGAGCGTGGTCATGATGATGGGGCGAAACCGATCCATGCTCGCGTCGTGAATCGATTGCTGGACGGTCTCGCCCTGAGACACTCGTTGGATGGCGAAGTCGACGATCAAGATGCCGTTCTTCTTCACAATACCCATGAGCATGAATAACCCGATGAACGCATAAAGGGAGGCCTCTTGGCCGAAAAGGTGCAGCGTCAGCAGCCCGCCCACCAGCGCCGTAGGCAGTGTGGAAAGCACCGTAATCGGGTGCAGGTAACTCTCGTACAGGATGGCGAGGATCACGTACATCACGAACACGGCCAGGGCCATCAATATGCTCAGGCTGCGAATCGTGTTGCGGAAGGTCAACGCCTCGCCCAGGAACTCTCCGCGAAGCTGGGGCGGCACAATCTCGGCGGCGGCGCTTTCGATGAACTGCACGGCGTTGCTGATGGGTACACCCGGCATCAGATTGAAATTGAGCGTCACGCTGGTGAACTGGTTCAAGTGGTTCACGGCCTGCGGGCCAAGCACCTGCTCCCACGTTGCCACGGCGGACAGTGGAATCAGGCTCTTCCCGTCGTCGCTGCGGACATAGAGGAGCCCGAGGTCCTCCGGGTGCGTGCGGGCGGAGTCGTCGACTTCAAGAATCACCTGATACTGGTCGTCAGGCTTCTTGATGAGGTAGACATAGTTCTGGCTGTACGCGTTGCGGAGCAGGCTTTCAATCTGCGCGGCGGACACGCCGTAGACGGCCGCCTTATCACGCAGGATGTTGATCTTCAGGTTCGGCGTGTTCTGGTAAAGGTCGGAAAGTACGGTGGCGAATAGCGTGCCCTGTTCCTGCCAAAGGCGTTGGAGCAGGCGCCGGCTGGCCGTGTAAACTTCCGAGGCGTTGATTCCGGAAAGAGTGTACGCAAACTGTCCGGCCTGGTTCGCCGTTGCACCGGTCGAGATCTCGAGCACGGGGTTGGGCGCCAGCACGGCAAAGACGCCCGGGACACTCATGGCGATGGCCCCCATCAACTGCCCGGCCACCGCCTGGATCGGAGGACGCTCGTTCGGGGGGTTCAGAAACGCGAGCATAAAACCCTGGTTTGACGACAGAAACTGGCTGATTCCCGTGGCGGTAAAAGTCATCCGGACCGCCGGGTTCGTATGCATCGCCTCCTCGGCCTGGAGTTGGAATTGGTGCATCCGTTCGGGTGATGCGCCTTCCTGGGCGATCAGTAAGCCGCGTATAAACGAGCTGTCTCCTATGGGAAGAAACGCCTTGGGCACAATGAACAACAGCCAGACCGTCCCTGCAAGGCAGACCACCCACACCAGCGCCGATACCCACCTGTGCCGCAGGAAGAACCATAACGAACGACCGTACGCAGCGAGAACGCGCTTTTCGACAAAACCGAAGGCTTGCTCCACCCAAGTTTTCCTTACGCCCTCCCCGCGGGCGGCCAAGAGCCGCGCACACATCAGGGGAGTGAGGGCCAGCGATACAATTCCGCTGGAGATGATCGCTACGACGATGGTCACGGCGAACTCGCGGAAGATTCGCCCGATCAACCCGCTCATGAATACCAGCGGGAGGAACACCGCCGCCAGCGACAGCGTCATAGACAGAATGGTGAAACTGATCTCCTGGGCGCTGTTTGTCGCGGCTAGGATCGCCGATTCGCCGTAGCGTTCCATCCGCCGAACGGTGTTCTCCAGAAACACGATCGCGTCGTCCACGAGGAAACCAACTGCCAGCGTGAGGGCCATGAGCGACAGATTGTCCAGGCTGTAGCCTAGCGTACCCATCACGATGAAAGTGAGCAGCAGCGACAGAGGCATCGC
>JAGVHG010000147.1 GCA_020056715.1 Phycisphaerae bacterium
AGCCGTGAGGGCCACCATTGCACCCCTCGCAGAAAGTGCATAAAAAGTGAAATCGCGAGTCGTCCCAAACCTCGTTTACAGACAAATTGGTGCGCCACCGTACAGCACTGGCCATTCGGCTTTTTGAAATCGATCATGGGCATCGCCCCAAGGCACTTGCCGAACTTGTTCCGGAATACATTCCGCACATACTGGAAGATCCGTTCACGGAGGATGGGCAGGCACTTCGCTACCTCCCAAACGCAATGCATCCGGTCGTTTATAGCATTGGTGATGATAGTTTGGATGAAGAAGGTAAGTCCGAAGAATGGGCCGACGTTACGTTTTTTCTAGACGGTTGGCGAGAGAAGGACGACGAAAAAAAACAGGTGTCGCCTACGTCATCTCAGGCTGGCGAAGATCAGAAAAAAGTAGAAGAGAACGAAGGGGATGCCGACGAGGATGGCGAGGGCGAGGAGGAACCATAGGATCGGGACACCGACGGCGAGAGAAACCGCTCGCTGCGGGCGCTGCGGGACAAGCCGTCGGGCTAGATGGATCAAGTCGAGCCACCAGGGCGCGATCGCAGCGATGGGCAGCGTGAGTGATAGGACAATGAGGACCGTCGTTGCGCGTTCACTCCACTGTGCAGTCAGAATCGCCGCGGCACACGTCATGATCGGGATTCCCAGGAAGACAAGCGGACCGCAGGCGTAGTAGCTCAGGACGATGGCGCGGTTCTGCTGCTCGACGGGAATATCGCGAGGGTGAAAGAAGTAGCTGGGGATGCCAGTGACGGCGGCGAAAAAGAGAGGCACACAGGCATGCCAAACCCCGCCGAATCCGCCAACCCAAAAGAGATTGAAGACATCGTCATCTGTGGGGCTATAGGTACCGAAGATTGAAAAGGCGATGCCCGCGAGGAGCACAGGTACGCAACAGAATACGACGGTGATCCAGCGGAAGAATTGCGAATCGCGGAATCTAACCGGTCTGGCCATTTCGTCGCAGAATTGCGCCTGGCGGAACATCACGAAGCCGATGGTACGCCAATAGGCTCGCCACCAGCCCAATTCCTTTCGATACATCCAGGGAATTTGCGGAACGAGACTGCGCACGCCGTCGAGGGAGCCGCCGCATTCCGGGCAGCGGCTGCCGGTGAGGCCGCGAAGGTTGTAGCCGCACGTCTGACAAAAGAGATCGTTCGCAATCGCGGGCAATGGGGCGATCGGTACAGTTGGCTGAATGTCGGACAATGGCATCCTTACGAATTACAAAACGACGAATGCAGAATCACGAATGTCGAGCGGAGTGTCACCCTGAGCACAGCGAAGGGTCTCGTGGCCGAACGGAGATGCTTCGCTGCGCTCAGCATGACACGTGGCATTTTAACTGGTCCTTCCGCATTCTGCGCTCTTGATTCATCCTTCTGTATTCGCCGCCGCCCGCGTATCATGCTGGGATGCACACCGCAAGTCCACAGCCCGCCGACTTCGTGCCCATCCCGCCGCGATATTGGTGGCTCAAGCGGATCGCACTCGCGGCCGGGTTTCTGCTCGTAGCCTTATTCGCTTTGCGGCTGTGGTGGGGGTGGGAAGCGAACCGGCGGTTGCAGGCCGAGATCGACAAAATCATCGCCGCGGGCGAACCCATCTACCCCGAAGATTTCGATCCCAAAGAAGACATCCCCAACGAGCAGAACGCGGCCAGGCTGCTGATTCAGGCCGAGAATGCGGTCAACCTCACAGGTGAACAAGCCAAACTGGTGGATGATTTTGTAGTTCGAGCGTTTCAGTTGCGCAAGCGGGCGGCGGCCCTGCGCGGCATGACTGAATCCAACGAAAAGGTGTTTGATCTTGTGCATCGCGCTCGCCTTGCGTCGGGCATCGATTGGGGGCTTCGAATGCAGACTCCGGTGCTCAATTCGATGTTTCCGAATCTGCAAGGGCAGCGCCGGTTATGCAAACTGATCAATGTTGCGGCATTTTATCATCACGGGACCGGGCGCGACGATCTGGCCGTGGAATCGTTGCGAGACGCTATTTATCAAGGCAAGATTATTTCGCACCAATCCAATCAAATGGGGCAGTTGAATGCCGCGCATACCCAGTCCATTACGGTACGGACTATCGAAGTAACGAGCTCGAGTTTGCGTGTCGCCGATCCAGGGGTGGTCGACCCTTCGGCGAGCGGATCGGCAGCCCGTCAACAGGTTGAACGTCTCATCCAAGAACTTTTGGACGACACGTGGTACCGCTTTGGAATGACGCGTGCAGTCCTTGGGGAAAGGATGCTTGTACTCGACACCGTCCGCCAAGCGGTGGAAGGAAGGATTAGCGTTGCAGCAGTGGCAAGATTCCTTATGGTAGCGACCCCGCCGCCTTGGATCAGGCTAAGCCAATACACGATTACTCCCTTGTTCAACCTGGATGGATTGAGTTTATTGCGCGACTCCAACCGAAGCCTAGTCGCTTCCACACGCCCGGATTGGCAAAGCGTGTACGCAGAGCTTCCAGAAGAGTCTCGCGAGGTATCGTTTCTGGAGATCCTACTTCATCCGTTTCGTCGGGCCGGGTTCGCAAGGCTCCATTGGGCCTATGTGCTGCACTTCAGGGCGCTGGCCTACCGGCGAATGGCGGCGGTCGCATTGGCGCTACGGCTCTACGAACTCGATCACGGGAACCGGCCCGATTCGCTCGCCGATCTGGTCCCGCGGTATCTTCCGATCCTTCCCGCGGACCCGTACTCGTTCGACGAGCAAGAGATCAAGTACTTTCCTCGCGCCCCGCAACCGGTCCTGTATTGCGTGGGGAGGGATGGAATCGACAACCACGGCGTCTTTACCTTGCACCTTGGCCGGCTTGATACGGATGGGTTTGATGTGCCGTTTTTCCTCAATGGGAATCGTCGTCAAAAAGAGGAGGACCTCGACGCATTCGCGCCCGAATCCTCGCAAGCTGGCGATAATGACGACGACGTAGCCGATGATGACGGGCAGAACGACAAGGATGAGGGCGGCCAGCAACGCCCATAGGATCGGCACGCCTACCCCCACCAATACTGCTCGTCGTGAGCGCTCCGGCATCAGCCGTCGAGCAAGATGGATCAAATCTAACCACCAAGCCGCGATCGCAGCGATCGGCAGAGTGACGGTGAATACGCCGAGGGCCATCGAGAGGGCCTCGCTTTTCGCACTTTGCATGAGTATGCCCGAGGCGCAGAGGAGGAGGATGGGGACCGCGAGGAAGACCAGTGGACCGCAGGCGTAGTAGCTGAGCGCGATCGCGCGATTCTGTTGCTCGACGGGTATCCCACGGGGGTGGAAGAAGTAGCTCGATACGCCGGTCGCTGCGGCCAGAAAAAGCAACCAGATGAAATAGAGGATCACCAGCGGCCAACCTGCGGCGATCGCGGTGTAGCTCGCGCTGACGAGGTAGTTACTGAACCTGAACGGGTTCGGTTCGCGCGTCAGGAACATGGCGACCAGCAGGAGCGCGGAGGGGATGCTGACCAACAATACGGTCATCCAGCGAAAAAGCTGAGAGTCACGGAAGCTGACCGGTCTGGCCATTTCGTCGCAGAACCGCGCCTGGCGGAACATGACAAACCCCATCGTTTTCCAGTAGGCCCGCCACCACCCCAGTTCTTTCCGGTAAACCCATGGGATGCCTGAGACGTTGCTGCGCACACCGTCGAGCGATCCGCCGCATTCGGGGCAGAGGTTGCCGGTCAGGCCGCGTAGGTTGTAGCCGCAGCGCTGACAGAAGAGATCCTGACGAATTTCCGGCAGCGGAACGACCGTTGTGGTTGTCTCGTTGTCGGGTATGGACGAATCCATGAGTTACCAGTTACCAGTTACGAATTACAGATGACAACCCTCAGATTTCAAATCTCAAACTCCAGATTTCAGATTATAGACAAAGAATCCTTTACATAGACGCGACGCGGAGAAAAACATGGGGCTTTTCGTAACTGGTAACTGGTAACTCGTAACTCCCTCGTCATTCACCATTCCGCATTTCCAAGGGATCACGTCGCTTCCGCTCCGTGCTCTGATCAGACCGTGCGTTTCAGAAATCCCACGCTGGATTGGAACATTCGCTCCTGGTCGGCCGGGGTGCGTGTGTCCTCCTCGCTTTGCAGGTCGGCGAGATTGGCGACGCACATGGGGCAGCCGACGACGTCCAAATGAAACTGCGTGTAGCTACGCCAGGGTTCGTCGAGGACGCCGAGTAGGTACGAGCCGAGGGTGCTGCGTTTGAGGCAGGTGAGGCGGTTCTCTCGCCAGACGCGGGCGACGGTGAGGTCGGCGCGGCCTTCGTCGAGGCACGAGGTCACCGATGGTTCGCGCTGCTGGAGATAGCCTTGGAGTTTTTGGATGGCGCGGAACTTGATGCCCGCGACGGCCTTCTGGTCGATGTCAAGTAGCTCGCCCACGTCGAGGTTGCGCTTGCCGGCGAAGAAGACCAACTCGATCACTTGCAAGTCGTCGAAGGCATCGCGGTCGCGAAGTTCGTGGATGAGCTGGCGGAGGATGTCGGCGAGGAGCTGGGCCTGCTGCCGTTCGGTCTCTTGCTGCATGGCGTGGCCGCTGGGCGTTTCGGTGGAGCCGGGGACGACGCGGTCCCACCATTCGCCGCTGTCGGCGGGTTCGGAGACCAGTTTCATTTTTCGTTGGCGAAGCAGGTCGTAGAGTTTGTGGCGCAGGATGGTGAATAGGTAGGTTTCGAGCGAGCGGGCAGGATCGTAGTGGGCGATGGATTGGAGGAAGCCGACGAAGCTCTCTTGTACCAGGTCTTCGGCGTCACTTAAGCCGGCGGTTCTGGCGCGGGCGAAGGCGAGCAACCGGCCGGTAAAACGGTCGATGAGTTGCCGCCAGGCCGATTCGCTGCCCGCGCGAATCTGCTCGACGAGGAATTGATCGGCATTTTCGACCGGGTCCATCGCTGAGTTCCGCCGTGAGGTCCATCGCCGAAAGTCGGCAAGTTCGACTAGCCGATATTTTACGCGGAGAGCGGCGGCCGTGCCATGAATAGCGGTTCAGACTAATTCTTCGTAGAATTGTCGGAAGTCTCGCACGGGCAGTCTCCGGCTGCCCATGCCACCTGGGAGCGGTATGATCCTGGGGGATATTGGAAACTTTAGGACGATCGGTGAAAGGAAGGGACATGTTCGCGGCACACGCAATGTTATTGAGCTATTGTCTGCTCGGAGCAACCACGAGCGCGTCAAGTCAGACGGGTCAGCCGGATAAACCGTCGGCGACGCCCCCCAAGGCGGATTCTGACAAGCCTAAGGTCGATGTGAAAGCGGACCCTCCCTCCTCGGTCGGCTCGTCTGACGCCGTCGAGGTTCAGGAGACCAAGTGGCCCAATGGGAACCCCCAAAGCCGCGTAGAGGGCAAGAAGGACGAGGACGGCGAATTCGTTCGGCACGGTGTTTCGACCGTGTGGTATGAAAACGGTCAGAAGAAGTCGGAGCAACACTTCGTCGAAGACGTGCCGCACGGACCTCGGCTGACTTGGTACATCGAAGGGCGGAAATGGACCGAGGGGCAATATGTGGACGGGCTGGAGGACGGTACCTGGCGAGCGTGGTTGGCGGATGGGACTCCGCAAACCGAATGGACCATGCAGCGCGGCGTTTGGCATGGGGTTTACACGGAGTGGCATCCCAACGGCAAGAAGCGGATGGAGGTGGAGTTCGTGAAGGGCAAGCGTCAGGGGCCGATGACGACGTGGGACGATCAAGGCGTGGTCGTAATAACGACCGATTTCGTGGACGGCGTCGAGCAGCCGTAACGTGTATCGTCACCGCGCGGCGTCGTCACGGTTCTAACCGGCGCAGGTAGTATGCACACCCGACAATGTAGCCGCTGATTCCCACAATGAGGAAAACGGTCGCGACCGATTCGTTGGTGAAAAAACCGTCCACACCCAGCCCGTACTCGATTCCGATCATTCCGAAGACGACGACGGCCAACGTAAAGAAGCTCATTCCCGTCGCCAGCCCGTGAGAATGGAGGACCGCCGACCAGAACCAACCAGCCCCGAATAGAAGGACTGAAACCGGTCCGAAGACGTCGAAAAACTCACGGACTTCGGGACGCCGAACCATCTCCGCCGCCGACACGCCCTCGGCCAGGCGCGGGGCCACCCAGAATAGGAAGGCCAGATTCACCATCCAAATCGCTACGGCCGGCGTCAGCGCGAACAGAGACTTACCGGCGAGGATGGACCAACGGGACACCGGCAAGTAGGCCAGAAACTCCGCCGAGCGGTCGGCCCGTTCGGCGGCGATGGCGTTTCCGCCGAGCATGGCCAACGTAAACAGCGAGAGCACCAGGCTGATGCTGGAGGTGGAAACCCAAGGCTCAGGCCCCCACCAAACGCCTTCCCCGCGCATATTGAGTTGCATGTGGCGGGCGATGGCGATGACCCACGGGCCGACGCAGACGACAAACCCGAAGATCAGCAGCAGGCGGTTGATGCGATAGTCCTTCCAAAACAGCGATTTCATGCGGTGGCCTTTCGTCCATCGATGAGGTCCTTGAACACGTCCTCCAAGCGGTACAGGTAATAGGCACACCCGGCGACATAGCCGCCGATTCCCACCACGACGCAAACGCTCACGAACCATTTTTCTAGGAAACTATCCAGCCCCGGACCGAGTCCGAGTCCGAGCAGCCCCATTAGGACGGCGGTAAGGGTGACGAAGCTCATGCCCGTGGCCAGGCCGTGACTGGACAGGACCGTCGACCAGAACCAACCCGACCCGAACAGGAGAACCGTTAAACCGGCGAAAATACCGAGCGATTCGCCCCCGTCGGACTTTGCGATGATATCCGCTGCCGGAACGTGTGTGATGGAAGGGGCCACGATGAAGAGCGCCGCCAGGTTCACCGCCCAGAACAGAAGCGTGGGGCCCAGGGCAATGATGGACTTGGACGCGAGCACGGCCCCACGGGACACGGGCAGATAACCCAGGAACTCCGCCGAACGATCGGCGCGCTCCGCTGCGACCGCGTTTCCGCCGAGCATGGCGAAGGTGAACAACGATAAAATTAGGCTGATGCCGTAGACATCCACCCAGAACCCGGGCGCCCACCACGCCTCACCGCCGCGCCATTCGATAAGTAGATTGCGAGCGATGGCGATGATCCAGGGTCCGAAGCAGACGACAAGCCCGAAGATCAGCAGCAGGCGGTTGATGCGATAGTCCTTCCAAAGCAGTGATTTCATGCGGTCGCCTTTCGTCCATGGATGAGGTCCTTGAACCCTTCCTCCAAGCGGTACAGGTAGTAGGCACACCCGGCGAAGTAGCCGACGATCCCCATCACAACGCAAACACTGACGAACCACGTTTCGAGGAAGCGTTCCAAACTGCAGACGAATTCGACGGCGAACAAAACGCCGATCACTGCCGCCAGCACCACAAAGCTCATCCCGGTGGCGAGGCCGTGACTGGTCAGGGCCGCCGACCAGAACCAGCCCGATCCAAACACGAGAATCGACACCGCCGCGCACACTGTGAACATCATGTGGAGTCGAGCGATCATCTCTTCACCCGGGTCGTAGCTGAATTGAAACCGCGGCGCGACGATGAACAAGATGAACAGATTGACGCCCCAGATCGCCGCTCCCGCAGCGAGCGCGATGAGCGACTTGCTCACGATGACGGACCAGCGGGAGACGGGCAGATAGCCCAGGAACTCCGCCGACCGGTCGGCGCGCTCCGCGGCGATGGCGTTTCCGCCCAGCGTGGCCAGGGTGAATACGGACAACCCCAGACTGAAGAGGCACGTGGAGATCCAGAATCCGGGCGACCGCCAAGGCGGCTCGCTGTTGTACCTGAACCAGCCCAGGTAGTCGCCCCCGACGATGGAAAAAACCCAGGGTCCGCAGCAGACCACAAATCCGAAGATCAACAGCAGCCGGTTGATGCGATAGTCTTTCCAGAGGAGCGATTTCATGTGGCGGCCTTTCGCCCTTTGATGAGGTCCTTGAACACGTCTTCGAGGCCAAGATCGATGACCTCGATGTTGTCGAGGAGGTACTTGGTTCGGAGGAATTCAAGCGTTGAGGGCGAGAAGCCTCGCACGGTTATCAGCCACTCACGCTGCTGGACACGTTGCCAAATCGTGCCCTCGGGCGGCGGACCTGGTACGCAACCGTCGCGCAACACGGCGCGGATGCGCTTGGTTCCGTTGAGCAAGTCCTCCGTGCGGCAGTGGTCGATCAGGCGACCCTCGAAAATGAGTCCGATGGTGTCGGCGATGCGCTGGACATCGCTGAGGGTGTGGCTGGAGAAGAGGATCGTCCGCTCCCGCTCGCAGAGCGTCCGCAGCACGCCGTCCAAGAACTCCTCGCGGACCACGGGATCGAGGCCGGAGGTCGGCTCGTCGAGGATTAACACTTCCGGTTCATGCGCGACCGCGAGTAAGAGGGCGAGTTTGGCGACCATGCCTTTGGAGAGTTGTTTTACCTTGTTTTGTGGATCAAGCTCGAATAGTTTGAGCAGATCGGCGCAGTAGCGGTCGTTCCATTTTTCGTAAAGCGGACGGCAGAAGGCGATCACCTCGCCCACGCGCATCCAGCGGTAGATGTTATGCATCTCGGGCACATAGCCGACGCATTGCTTGACGGCGACGCAATCGCGAGTCGCGTCGAGTCCGAGCACGCGGGCCTCGCCTGCCGAGGGGCGGGCCAGGCCCATGAGCATTTTGATGGTGGTGCTCTTGCCGGCGCCGTTGGGACCGATGAACCCGAACGCTTCGCCGCGCGGGATTCGCAGGGACAGGTCGCGGACGGCGTCTTTGGTGCCGTAGCGTTTGGACAAACCGACGGTTTCGATGGCGAAGGTGGGCGATGCCGTGGTCATAAGTTGCTCCTGCCGTTGCTACTCGATGTTTCTCCATGCCGCGTCGAAAGCGGCGCGGATGCGCTTGGCGGGGATTCGCGCCGCCCGCCCGCCGCGAATGGCCTGGACGAAGGCCCCTTGCATGGCTTGTTCCGATTGGGTCACCGCCGTACTTACGCCGTTCTTGGCTACGAACATCCCCAGCCCCTTGCGGACTTCGATAAGTGCCTCCCGTTCCAACTCTTCGAAGGCGCGTTGGACGGTGTTGGGGTTGACGGTGAGGTCCAGGGCCAGGACCCGTACGGAGGGGATGGCCTCGCCGGGCCGGTATACTCCGGCGGCCACCGCGCCGCGGATGTGGTCCGCGATCTGCAGGTACACGGGCACGGGGCTGTTGGGGTTGATGCTCAATAGGACGCTCCGCTTGGGTACGCTCCGCCGGGGACGCCTGCTCCGCTTGTATCAGTGTACTAGATCACTAGTACAGTATACCCGGTAACTTGCGGTCGAGTCAAGGCAAATCTTGGTCGGGGGAAAAAAAATTGTGACGTGGCGAGGTAGGTGTCTACTCCTTGTTCCCCACGCTATCGTAGATTCGCGGGGTTCAACGGGGACAGATCATCGACGACGAATAGGCCGTTCTTACGGATCAACTGGCCGTCGAAGCGGATTTCGCCGCCGCCGTGGGCCTCGTCCTGGAGGCACACCAAGTCCCAATGGATCATGCTTTTGTTGCCGTTGTCGGCCTCCGCGTAGGCCTGGCCCGGAGTGAAGTGGAAGGAGCCGGCGATCTTCTCATCGAACAGAATATCCAACATCGGCTCGGTTACGTAGGGATTGAACCCGATGGCGAATTCGCCGACGTAGCGGGCGCCTTCGTCGGAGTCGAGGACCTTGTTGAGGTGCTCCGTGTTGGAGCTTGCGGCCTTGACGACTTTTCCGTTTTGGAACTCCAGCCGCACGTTGTCGTGAATCACGCCCTGGTAGATGGTACGAGCGTTGAACTGCACCGTGCCGTTGACGCTGTCGCGGACGGGCGCGGTGAAGACCTCGCCGTCGGGGATGTTGAGCTTGCCGTCGCAGGGGATGGCGGGGATGCCTTTGATGGAAAATGACAAGTCCGTGCCGGGCCCGACGATCTGCACGCGGTCGCACTTTTCCATCCGCGCGGCGAGCGGGCGCATGGCCTTGGCCATTTTGGCGTAGTCCAGGGTGCAGACGTTGAAGAAGAAGTCCTCGAAGGCCTCGGTGCTGCGGTTGGCTTGTTGGGCCATCGCCGGGTGGGGCCAGCGTAGGACCACCCAGCGCGTCTTGGGCACGCGGATTTCCTGATGCACGCGACGCCATACCGTGTTTTGATACAGCTTGTGGGCAGCGGGCGGGACGTCGGATAGTTCGGCGATGTTCCCGCTGCCGCGAACGCCGATGTAAGCCTGCACCTCGCGTATCCGGGCGGACTCGACATCGGCGATGAGGTTCATCTGCGCTTCGGAGCTATGGTGCATGAGGGCACGCATGACGCGATTGCTCTTGAGAGATACGAGCGGATCTGCGCCGGCGACTCGGGCGACGCGGATCAACTCGCAGACGAACTCCGGGGGGATATCAGTCGCCTCGATGAGCACCTTCTCGCCGGACTTTAGCTCAGTCGAGTAGTTCACCAGCACCTCGGCCAGTTTCGTCATTCGCGGGTCGAGCATGGGCATTCTCCGATGGTTCGGTATCCTTCAACTCCGGTTTGGGACGGCCCGTCGCTTGCGCTCCGGGTTCGGATTCGCCCCCTTAGACTGCAGATTACCCGGCGGCGTTGGCTTCGACCATCTTACGTCGTTCCGTGCGGCGGGCGACCCACAGGCCGGCCTCGAAGAGGACATAGATGGGGACCGCGAGCAGCATCTGGTTGAGGATGTCGGCGGTGGGGGTCAACACCGCGGAGACGACGATCGTACCGAGAACGACATAGCGACGTCCTCCGGCCATCGTTGCGGTGGTGATGATTCCCGTCCACGCCAGGAAGCAAACGACGACCGGCGTCTCGAAGGCCATCCCAAAGGCCAGCGAGAGCATCAAGACGAAGGAGATGTACTGATCGACGGCGAACTGGCTTTGCATGGCCGGGGAGGTCGGGCCGGGTTCGAGAGGCGCCGACAAAATGCCGTCTGGAGTTTTGAACATCAAGCGCCGTGTCACCGAATTTACCCAGGCGTCGCCCGGTTTGGCCTCGGTCGGATCATCGCGGCGGACAGTCAGCGGCGTTGGGTCTGCCGATTGCATCGTCTGACTCACAGGGGATGGGTCGGGCAGCAAGACGCGCTGCAGGGCGGAAGGCGAGGGATCGGCGATGCCGAAGGCGCGGTTGAAGGTGATGAAGAAGTTCAACACGATCGGCAGGACGATGTAATACAAGAACAACACGCCGACCAGGAACAGTCCCGACGACGACCACACCAGCGATCTCACAAACCGCCGTTCGCGGAAGTACAGGCCGGCGGCGACGAAGCGCCAGAGCTGGTGCAGAAGCCAGGGCATGGAGAGGATCAGGGCGGAAAGGGCGCTGACCTTCATGTAGGCCATGAAGGCGTCCGTCGGGGCCAGCACTTGCAGATTGGGCTGCAAGCCGTTGGCGACTTGCACGGTCCACAGCGGGCGAAAGATGATCTCCAAAATTTCCCGGCCGAAGATGAACGTGAAGACGGCCGCTAGAGCAACCCCGATCAGCGCTCGGATCAGGCAATTACGCAATTCGTCCAGGTGGTCTCCAAACGACATGCGCGTCGATTCTATAGGGTCGTCGCGGGGGATGGCGTCGCTGACGTGGGGTAGGGTAGGGTCGTCGGGCATCGAGCGGGATTCTAGCGAAACTCACCGGGAGCGGGAACATGTCTCGGCGGGCGTCCCTGCCCCGAACACAACGCGAGTTCGAGAGTTTGACAGCACTGCCGGCAATTCGCACCCAGGCGAACTCATCGACATGGAAACAACGTCTTAAAGGACAGCGGAATTGCTCTCACGCTGGTGCAATACAAGCGTCCCGCCGATCAGGAGGGAAATACCCAGGACCAATGCCCCCCACTCTGATATCGCCGGAACAGGGCCGACGACGCAGGCATCGCCGGTGATTGGCCGATCCAGCCCGTCGAAGGAAACATTGCCGTCAAAGCAGGACGGCCCGGACGCAGGGCCTGGTACCCCAAGCACATAGGTCACGCTGCTGGGAATCGATCCGAAGTACGGCCCCCATTTGACCTTGCCGCTTTGCACGTCCCGCGCCCCGCCGTTGCTGATGTTGCTCACCGGCCAACCGGCGGGCGGCAGATCCTCCAGCCCGACCGCCGCGACGCCCTGCGGCGGGTTGATCGTGATCGACACCGCGAAGCTGGATACGCCCCCGCCGTAGGTCGGAGGTAGATCGCGCACCGCAGACTGCCCAGCGGCAATCGGTGCCGCCAGTCCCACCGCCAGCGCAATCAAACCAATCCGCATCTTCCTCGCCTCTTGGACCAATCGGCCTATCTTGTAATAGTGACCGGCGAGTTCACGCCATCGAACGACACCGTCCCACTCAATGAGCGGAGCATCGCCTCCATCGTCTGTTTAACTTTCGGGGTATCACGTCTCACGCCGGGGCGGACCGTCGCCGTTAACGTTTGCGCGGCGTCGCCGAAGTATGGGCCCCACTTGATCTTGCCGTTTTCGCGGTCGAAGGCGCCATTTTCCCCGACGGCGGTGACCTTCCAACCGTGGGGCACGATCAACTCCACTGCGGTCGCGGAGGTGCCAATGGCTGGCATTACGTCGATCGAAACTTGCCATTCTCGCGATCCGCCGCGCTGCCCGTTCCGTGTGACCCTGGCCTGAGCGCTACCCAGGGCTAAAGAGTACTCTTCCGGCGCGGCCGCTGCCCCACCGGCGGGGCAGCATATGTTTCCTGCGCCGCAGGCCGTAGGAACGAAGTTCTGAATGGCATCGTCCCAGCAATAGCACTCCCCGTTTCGCCAAACGAACGCGGCCCTGGTGACGGCCGCAATGTCGTCGTTGCAGCCGCGAACCCAGGCGCACCCGTATGCGATTATCTCACAGAGGCTCACCGATCCGTCCAGGCAAGAGCCTCCGGTACAGGCGGCGCAATTCCCGGCCGAGCAAGAGGTGCAAATCGGCTGCGGCGTTTCCGCGGTAATATATGGACAGCACTGATAATTCAGACAATCATCACCGCAGAAGGTACGGTTCACGCCGTCCACCGAAATGACGCCGGAGAAGCAAAGCTGCCCGGCAGCCGCTACGTTCGGAGTCACCTCATAGGTCAGCTCGGCTGGGAAAGGGGAGAATAGCGGCCCCCATTTGACTTTGTGATTCACTGCGTCGTACGACCCACCGTTACTAATCGCGCCGACGGTCCAACTCGCCGGAGGCGAATCCGCCACCGAAATGGCCGAGACCCCGGTTAAGGAGCCCAGCTCGATTCGCACCAGCTTGACGCGCCCCGGACAGTAATCAGCGTCCGCGAACACACGAGTGGCCGCGCATATCTGCGCGCAGGTGGACCCATTGCCGTAGTAGGTTCCCCCAAAGAACTGGCATGGACTCTGCGAAGTTTCGATGCAATTCGGCCAGTCGCCCGTGGGGATCATGCAGGCGCCGATCGCTACGTTGCAGCAGTTGGAACTCCCCTGGTGTTCGCACCAGGTCGCCGCGAGGTCCGTGTAATCAACGCCCCCGTCGCAGTTCACATCGCAGCTGTTGACGCAGCACGTGCAAAGATTGTACTTAGCGCAATCCACAACACAGGCCCAATCAAGGGCATTGACCATCCCGTTGTTATTAACGTCCGCGTTGCAGACGCAGCCGGCGCACGTTGTGCCATTACCCAGGTAGCTCCCCTGGTACCGACTGCAGGTGGCGGCGCTTGTCACCTCGCACACATCATAGACGTTGGGCGGCAGATTCATACCCGTACATCCGCCCGTGGCGACGCTGCAGCAGTTGCTTTGACCCATGATCCGACAACGAACGATACCCATGTCGACCCAGTCAACCGCGCCATCGCAATTGACGTCGCAGTCATTTACGCACCCGCTGCAGTTTCCATTGATGCAGTTGAGCACAATGTCCTCGTCGGCACCGTTCACAAACCCGTCGATATCGTTATTCACGTTCGCGTTGCACGGGCACGTCCCCGTGGCGGCGTGCACACCGAGACAATGGAAGTAGCCCGCCGCGACGGCTACGAAGCTGGCGTTCGGCGACGGCGGATTGCATGTTTCGTAGTTCACGGACCCCCCGCATCCCCACGCCACGATCGATCCATTGGACCGCAGGCCGAGACTCTGGTCGTACCCGGCCGAGATGCTCACGAACCCCGAATTCGGCGACGGCTCATCGCACTGCCCGAAGTTGACATCGCCCCCGCAGCCCCACACCACAACCGAGCCGTCACCCTTCAGCCCAAGACTATGGTAATTCCCCGATGCCACTGCCACGAAACCCATATTCGGCGGCGGAACGTCACATTGGCCCAAAGCGCACCATCCCCACCCGACGACCGACCCGTCGGCCTGCAGCCCCAGACCGTGGGCAGTCCCCGCGGAGACGCCGACGAAACCGGCGTTGGGTGCGGGTACGTTGCATTGCCCGAAGTCGTTCAACCCCCACGCCACAATGGAACCGTCGCCCTTCAGACCAAGACTGAAGTTCAGACCCGCCGCGATGGCGACGAAACCGGCATTTGGCGCCGGCACGTTGAGTTGCCCCTGGGCGTTCCCTCCCCACCCCACGACGGAGCCGTCACCCTTGAGCCCGAGACTGTGCCGCTGGTTCGCGGAAACGGCGACGAAACCCGTGTTTGGCGCGGGCACGTTGAGTTGCCCGTCGTTGTTTCTCCCCCACGCCACAATTGAACCGTCGGCCCTCAGACCAAGACTGTGCAGAGAGCCGCCGGCAACCGCTACGAACTCAGCGTTCGGCGCAGGCACATTGAGCTGCCCTGCCCCGTTCGATCCCCACGTCACGACCGTACCGTCGCTCGGCGTGCCAAGCTCCGCGGCATTCGGGCCCGTCCGGTCCGTCGGATCCGGCGGTTCGCCGAGCAGCCGCAAGGCGATAGAACAGACGAACGCTACAGAAATCGCCGACTTGCCTACAAGTTTGGTGGGGAGTGACCGGTTCATGACACAACTCCATTCGAAAGTAATCACATGGTCCGCGCCCAAGCGGGCATACGTGCTCCGTAACCCGACGCTCGGCAACGGCCACATGCGCCAACATCTCGATACCCTGCCCCAGACGGAGCCGAAGTGTAAATATGTCACTCACCGGCTCGAACGGCTGGGAGATGACGCGATTGTAACACTTCGGCCATCCGCCGCATAGTCCAAAAAAACTATTTTTTCGCCACCGGAAGCGTCGGACACGCCCGTTTTGTCCGGGTCTGAAAGTCCGAGAAAGCATGGAGTTGTTTCGGTTGTTATCGGACAACGTGTAGTCTGGGTTTACTTTTGCCCGTTAACGTGGTGAACGTGGAGGTCGCCGCAGTCTACGACGACTTGCTTGCCGACGAGCTGACCATCCCGCGGGTGCAGAAAAACACCGCGCCCGACTGTTGATCGACCCGCTCGCGTCGTCACCTCAACCGGGCAATGATGGGCGTATGACGATGCACCAAGCCCTCTTTGACTCCACGCTCCACGAGGCGCTTCGACGCTGGGAGTTGCCGATTACGCCGACGCAAGCGGGCCGATTGTGGGTGCACTTCGAGGCCGTCGTTGAAACCAACCGTACGATGAACCTCACCCGGATCACCGATCCGGTCGAGGCCGCCGTCAAGCACTACGCCGATTCGCTTGGCTTGCTCCTATGGTCGCGGGAGCGGTCGATTGCCGTGCGGACGGTCTTGGATATCGGAACAGGCGCGGGATTCCCCGCAGTACCGCTCGCCGTCATGCGTCCCGAATGGACGGTTACGGCGATCGATGCGACGCGGAAGAAAGTGGAGTTCCTGGTACGGACGGCGGCGGCGATGGGCATGGACAACTTTAACGTGGAGCAGGCACATACGGCCCATTGGCAATCGGAGCGGACGTTTCAGGTGGTCGCAACACGGGCACTGGGGCCGTTGGCGAAGTGTTTGGAATCGTGCGCCGCATTCGTGAGGCCGGGGGGTTGGCTGGTCGCTTACAAAACGGCTTCGGTGGCTCGTGACGAGATTGCCGCGGCGGAGAAGTTGTTGAAAAGGACGCGGATGCGCGTGGAAGAGCCTTTCGCGTATGACCTGCAACTCGGCGACGAGACGTTGCACCGAGCGTTGCACTTATTCCGGCGGACGAAATGAATCGGCGAATTGCTACCGCGCCGGGGCGAGGGTGACTTTCAACATCTGTTCCTGACCGTCGCGGAGGATGAGGACATCGACGGTTTCGCCGGCCTTGTTGTTGCGGGTGGCGGCCATGTAGTCGTAGACGTTGGCGACGGACTTGCCTCCGATGCGGATGATCCGATCGCCCGCCTTCATCCCGGCAAGCTCCGCCGGCCCTTCGGGGCTGACGGCGTCGACGCCCATGCCCGGCTTGCCGTCGTCCGCGTAGTTGGGCGAAAGACCCATCACTACTCGGAAGGTCGGCGTGGCCCCGGTCGGCTCTTTCTTTTCCGATTTGACGACCTGAAACTCAGGACGCCCCTCCCGCGCGGCCAAGTCCTTGGCCACGTCGTAGACGAGTCTTGCGATCTTCGCCCCGCCCGCGGCGTTGATCTTGTCGGCGTCGTCGGTGGGTTGGTGATAGTCCGGGTGGTTACCGCTGAAAAAGTGGAGCGAAGGGATTTGCTTGCGGACGAACGGTGCGTGGTCGCTTCGGCCTCCCTCGTCGACGGCGGGGGCGATGGTGAGTCCGGCGGCGCGGCCCGCCGGTTCGAGGATATCTGTGAACCCCTTGCCGCACTGAACGCCAAAGACGGTCACGTGATCGTCGCCGGGTTTGAGACGGCCGATCATGTCCATGTTGAGCATGGCCACCGTGTGGTCCACGGGAACCACGGGGTGCTCGATGTAATACTTACTGCCATGTAGACCCGACTCTTCGCCGGTGAAGGCGATGAAAAGAATGCCGCGGCCGGGCGGCGGGGCGGCGGCGAACATTCGCCCAATCTCGATCAGCCCGCTAGTGCCGGAGGCGTTGTCATCGGCGCCGTTGTGTATCTGCGGTCGGACATCTTCGGCCACGAGCTTGCCGGCCTTGAACTTCCGCATCATCGGCTTACGAATGCCCAGATGATCGTAGTGGGCCCCGATGACGACGAACTCATCTGCGTGGGGCCCGACGCCGCGTCGAATGCCCAACACGTTCCGCGTCTGGGCGCTGGTCTTCTTGAAACCCGCTTGCCCGGTCACCTGGGCGTGGGCTAGGTCAGACGAGGCGAAGCCGCCTGCGTCGAGCTTTTGTTGCAGTTCATCGAGCGAGCCGACCCGCGCGGCGGTGAGACGGTCGTCGGCAAAAGCGCGCGTGATGTGGAAGGCGGGAATGCCATAAGCGTCGGCGCCCTCGGCCACGAATTCCGTCAAGCGGTCGGTCTCGCCCTCGGCGGGTTTGGGGCTGACGATGAAGATCGCCACGGCCCCACGGTCCTTGGCGTTGTAGACCTTGTTGCGTTGCATGGCGTGTCGGGTGGGATTGCCGCTTTCGTCGGCCCAGGAGGACGGCTCGCCGTCGAGCATCAACGCGACCTTGCCGGTTAAGTCGATGTCCTTGTAGTCGTCGTAGGTCTTGTCGGGATTGCTAATGCCGTACCCGCAAAACACCACGCCGCCGGAAAAACTGTCCTCCGAAGAAAAGTTGAAGGGGATGAAATCCGTTCCTTGTCGGCGCTCGACTTTGTCGCCGCTAAACGCCAGGCGACTTTCGTCGGTGAGCGTTCGATGCAGCGTTAACGGGAATGTTTGGAAGTAAGTCCCGTCGTCGCCGGCGGGTTCCAGGCCGATGGCGGCGAATTGTCCGGCGATGTAGTCGGCGGCCAACTCGATCCCGCGCGATCCGACGCCGCGACCCTCGAGCTTGTCACTCGCCAGGTAGTTGATGTGATTCTGAAAGCGCTGCTCAAGGCTGCTCGCACACCCCGCGGCCAACAAGAACGCCGTAGCGAGGGCAGCGAATACCCGGTGTGAGACTTTTATTCGACAATCGACAATCGACAATCGACAAATCCCTAGCGGCCATGCCAACGCGTCAGCCGCGTGGGTCGGTCGGTCATGAATAGCAGGTCGAGGTCTTCAGCGAGCGCCCGGGCGTCTTGATCGGCCACGGTAGAAACCCGCTCGCGATGTTCGGCGGAAGTCTCGCCCAGGGTTTCGGTGCCGGCATGGGGATCGTTGATCCATACCCCCGACCGGCCCATGCATCCGGTGAGCACGGTAAGGGCCAACCCTGTCAACACGATCCTTGCCACGAATCGAATCATCATCGGTTCCTCTCCAAGGGGATTCACCATCGCGCTGGGCAGGCCCCCAGCCTTCAACATTCCGCGCAGAATCATACCCGGCGGCCCGAAGGGGTCAACTGGTGAGGCTGATACTCTCGGGCGGGTGGTCCACCTCCCTTGTTGGGGGCGGGGGAGGCGATGATCGTGGGTATGTCGCTGAGCGCAAATCATCGACTCCCCCTGGTCCACAGGACCTGGGGCACCCGGACCAGATTCTGAGGCGCGAGGGCAAGTCGAGTGCTGTGGCTTTGGTTTATGAATCGTGGCTGTCAAATGGGTTTGTTTTGAGAGTACATTATTTTGGCGAGTGTCACATGGTGGCACCCGCGAAAACGTAGAAACGCAGAAAGCCGAAACGCCAAAATAGGGGAACGAAAGGCGCGAAGGCACGAGGGGATTGCCCCGCCTGCGGCGGGCCGATTTCCAATTGCCAATTGTTCCGGGGTGAGAGCGCAAGGCGCAGCTCCAATCACGGCACGGGGAAAGGGCGCAAGGGGGACTTCCATACCCCAATAACTTCGCGGGCGCGCGGTGGTATGCAGCGGCGCGAGCGATCATACGCCGAACGCTAATTACAAGTTACAAACGCCGAAACACCGTAATTGGAAGCAAGAGAAATGGAAAGGGGGAGAGGGGGCTTAAGGGCCGCCGAACGTCTCGCCCTGACGATGCCACGCTATGGCACTGCTCAAGAGCAGTGGCACACACACGATTAATCATTTCCACAACAATGCCACCCGCCGATGCCGAAGGATAGGAGTGCATCCGAAAGCCCCCTCACCGTACCCTCTCCCCCAAGAGGGAGAAGGATTAATGGGCCTCCCCAAGTCCAAATGACCTGGGGCACGCGCCGAACAGCAGGCGCTACCAGCTTGTTTTCGTACGGGCGGTCTCGATTTGGACGAACGTGTAGTGCTGCCCGGTGTTCATCCCCGGGCATTTGGACTGGGCGACGGAGTCCCAACTTTCGCGTGAGCGGAGGATCTCGTTCCAGAATGGCCAAGTGCGGCATTGAAGCGGGCGGACGGGGTAGATCGAGCAGCCGATCTTGCCGTTTTCGCGGGTCAAGAAGACGCAATCGCCGCCGGGTTTCTCGGTGAGGCTGTAGTGCAGGCCGACGCGGCGGAGGTGTTTCTTGTCGAGCCGCCCGTCGGGTCGGCCTAGGAACTCCGCAATCCGTCGGATTTCCTCCTTGGTGGCCCAGACGTAACCCGGATCTCCGCTGCAGCAGTTTCCGCACTGCGTGCAGGTGAACTTAAGTCCGTCTTGATACCACTTGTCCTTAGCGAACACCCCCCGGTCTTCTCCGAACGTCCGAATATCGTAGGTCGAATACCGTCCAAAGTCGATACGTGGCGGGAACCGGCGACGATGGGCGCCAAACACTCCGATGCGTGCAGAGCAGGGCGGGGCGAGCCGATTCACAGGAGGCATTGTGGTTTGCCGGTGGGTGCCCCCCCTCCTGTGGAGGTGGGGGAGCCGATGATTGTGGGCATGACCCTGATCGCAAATCATCGACTCCCTCAGGTCCAAAGGACCTGGGCCACCCGTCGTTAACCGCGGCGGGGACCGCTCCATTGCTGTCGCGGTTCTGATCGTTGACCGCCCCTGCCGGCGCGCCGGGATCGCGGTTCTGAGTATTCGACATGATCCACAAACATAGCATAACTTGGGTCGTGGTGTTCGGGGTGATCCTGCTGATGTTTCTGCAGCTTCCGCCGATGGCGGCCAAGCAGGACTCGGTTGTCCACACCTACAGCGCCCTCGTCGAAGTGGACGCTCTCGCCAAGCAGCAGTTTGTCGAATCCATCGAGGACGACCGACTCGTGGATGGGGCGATCCGCGGCATGATGTTCAAGCTCGACCCCTACAGCGGTTACATCGCTGCGGATGAACTCCCCGCGTTCGAGCGGCGCAGCCGCGGCGATTTCAATGGAGTCGGCGTCGAAGTCGGGATGCAGGGCGGGCAGCTCACCGTGATCGCGCCGGTGGAAGGCAGTTCAGCGGCTCAGGCCGGGGTGCTGGCCGGCGACACGTTGCTTTCGATCAATGGTCAGAAGCTGGTAGGCCGTTCGGTTTTCGAGGTGGAGGAGATGTTGGTCGGGCTTCCCGGGACAAACGTGTACATCGAGGTTCGCCATCCCGGCGAGCGCGAAACGAGTAAGCTGAGCTTGGTTCGCGGGCCGGTACACCTGACGACGGTTCGCGGGTTTCGACGCGACCCCTCCGGGGACTGGGAGTACATGATCGACCCCGGGGGTCGGACGAGCCGACCGAGTAGGGAGGGTCCGCGAATCGGCTACGTCCGGGTCAGCAACTTCCACGAGAACACTATGCGCGACTTCGACGCGGCCCTTAGGAAACTGCTCGACGACGGCGCAGTGGCGTTGATCCTGGACCTGCGGTTTAACCCCGGCGGGCTGATGCAGCAGGCGGTGGCGATGGTCGACCGATTCGTGGACGACGGGCTCATCCTCTCCACGGTGACGCGTCGTCGAGCGGTGGATGAGTACATGGCGGTTCGGGAGGGGACGATCGACAACCTCAAGCTGGTCGTGCTCATCAACGGCAACTCCGCGAGCGCCGCGGAGATTGTGGCGGGTTCGCTTCAGGCCAGCGGGCGAGCGGTGGTGGTGGGGGCGCGGAGCTTCGGCAAGGGCAGCGTCCAACACCTGATCCACCTGGCCGGACACAAGGCCGCCGTCAAGTTGACCGTGGCCTACTATCGCCTGCCCGACGGGCGGATCATTCATCGCACGGACAAGAACACCCTCACTGACCAGTGGGGCATAACGCCGGACGTCAAGGTTACGCTCAGCGAGGACGAGATCCAGGCCATCCAAGAGTCGCGGCGCAGGGTGGATGTGTCGCCGGCAGTCAATGCTGTATCATCCCCAATGCCGGAGTTGGTCCGGGATCGTCAACTCGAAGAGGCCTTGGCTATCGCTCGCCCAATGGTACGCGGGTCCTAATGTTTCAACTCCGAATCGGGTCACGGACAGCGCCTCACTCGCCTACTGACCCAAGTACCCGTCAAGCACGAGTGTCCGCATCTGCTTGGGGATCTGGAAGGTCTTGCCGTTGCTCAACTCCACCGTGAGGACCGCGACCGGTTGTCCGTCCGTCCCGGTGATGGTTTCTTCGATGTACTCCTCGGCGCCAAGCTTGACGACAAGCTCTTTCGAGACGCTTGCCCACTCCGCGTCGGGCATTGGCGGGTGAACGTTCCCGATTCGGAACACGGTGCCGTCGGAAAGCTGATACTCCACTAAATAAGCCCAGCCGTCTGACCCGATACCCCGCTGGATGAGCCGACCCTCGCCGGCGCTTTGCATGGCGTGGATTTCCTGCTCGCGTTCCGGGGTCAGGCGCGCAGGTGGAGTCGAGGTAAACGAAGTAAATGGGCGTCCATCGGGAAGTTGGTATTCCACAACGTACCAATCCTCTGTCTGGCCGACCACGACGCCGGCACCCTGTTGCATTTGGTTATCTATGAAGCTCTGCGCCGCTTCCCGGTCGCCGTCGGACATCGGAGGGAACCCGTCGATCATAGTGACGACTTCACTGTTGGAAAGCGTGTAGCGATTGAGGTAGAGGAGAAACCCGGACTGCTCGTTGCGTTTGGTTCCGACGACCTCCCCGCTGCCCGTGGCGATAAGTCGCTCTAATTCGCGGCGTTGCACGGGGTCGGGCGGCCCGTAGGTCCAGACCTCGGTCGAAGTGCCGTCGGCGAACGTGAACTCGACACGGTACTTGGTGACCTTTCCTTCGACCTTCTTGACCAGTACGCCCTCGCCCCGCTCCCACTTGTCGGCGAGTTCGCCGCGATACTCCGGCCCGACCTGGTTGAGTGCGATGAAACGGCCGCCGCTATCTTGCCATGCCCATTTACTGCCCAACATGATCCGCGAAACGAACGGTGCGGCGGCAAAGCCCAGCCCCGTGACAAGCACGACAAGGATTGCAACCCAGACCCAGCGACGATGGCGCGAGAGCATTGCGCGGTAAGGGTGCGCAAGTCTGCCGCGGAGCTGGGTTTCAAGGAACCCCATGTGTACGCCCGGCTCGATGGCCGGGGGTCTTACTTGTTCGAGGGCCATTCTCGGATCGGTTGTGTTCATCGTAACGCCTCCTGTCTTAAGGATGTTCTAAGTCTCGTCGTTGTGGGTGAGCCGAACGCGTAGCTTCGCCAGCCCGCGCTCGATGCGAGTCCGCACGGTGGATTCCGGGACTTGCAGGATTTCCGCGATCTCCGTGTTGGCGATTTGTTCAAAGTACCGAAGCGAAAGTACCGCCGCGTATTTCGCGGGCAGCAGGCTCAGCGCCCGC
>JAGVHG010000035.1 GCA_020056715.1 Phycisphaerae bacterium
ATGTCCAGAGCGTTGGGCTGACTCGTGGTCGCCGGCGGGTTGAAGTCCGGAGCCGCGTCGCCGGAACGGCGCGTGTACATCGTCACCGCCGGGGACACAATGATACACGTGGCCTCGTTGCTCATGCACGCCGCCCCGTACACTTGGACGCTATATTCCGAGCTGGGAGCGATTTCCGCGCCCACCACGGTGATCAGCCCTTCCGGCTTCCAGTCATAATAGAACGGCGTACACTGTAGCCGGGCCGCTTTGTAGGTCCCGCCTCCCACACCCGCGTCCTGGAACTCAAGGAAGGTTCCAGGCTTACCGACCCAGCGGGCACACCCGTTCGTCTCGCCCACGGCCGTGCAGGCGACCAATGGGAGTGGGATGCTGCCGCATGTGGCCCCCGCCCCCGTACAGTCACCGTTTACGTCGCAGTGGTGCCCAGGAATGGAACCGCCGACGCACACGCCGTTAAGCCTCGTGTCGTAGGTCGTAAAGTTCGGCGGCGCTTGCGCCGCCAGGTTGGCCGGTTTCGGGTGCTGTAGATCGACCATCGTAATCTTGATGGCCTCCGGCTTTGCCTGCCCCGCCGGCCCGGTCACCGTGAACCTCAGGGATCGGGAGGTCGCCTTTGCGTTGGCGTTCGGCCACCCCGTTGTCGGCTCCCACTCGATGGTGTTGGGCGGCGCCACGACGGTAGAACAGACACAGGTACACTCACCCGCGGGGTCGCCCGGAGGACGACACGCCTCGCCCGGACAGGTGCTCTCGCCGGCCAAGTCCGTACCGTCGCACTCTTCATTGTTCGACAAGGCCTCAGTGTAGTTGTTGCCGCAGACAGGCGTCGGGCACGTGCAATCCGCCTGGCACCGAGTCGTGCCGGGCGATCCCTTGCACAATGCGTCCGAAGGAGGAGGCGTGCCCCCTGGCCCGCCCTTGTCGCACTGTTCGCCGACCTCAAGCTCGCCGTTGCCGCAGACCGTAATGCAGCGGCAGTTGAGGCACCCCTGAGCGCCGCAAACGGCGTCATCCTCTCCGTCGCAAATCTCCTTGCCCTCGCGGCGACCGTTCCCGCAGAACTGAACGCAGGTACACTCACCATCCGGATCGCCCGGCGGCCTGCAGGTCGTGAAGAAGTCGACGCAGGGGGCATTGCCGACGAGGCCGGCGCTTGCATCGCATTGCTCGCCGAGCAAAGGCTCCACCTTACCTTCGCACGCCGTGCCGCCTAGTGGGCAGTCCGCGATGGAATTACACGCTAGACCGTCGAACGCTCCGCCGACGCACTGCTTCCCGCACACTGTGGGCGGGCAAAGACAGTTGTAGCTGCAGTCCGCCGGCGGGCAAAGCGAACCTTGCGCAATCGTAGCGGTGCCGTCGCACTGTTCCCCGCCCAGCGGCTCAACTGTGTTGTTGCCGCATTTTGCCGGGTTGAGTGCAATCCGCAGATTATTGCGGCCCGGGGTGGCACCCGCGAACGTGGCCACGCGCACCGTGTAGCAATACCCCGTAGTCACAGAGAGAAGGACTTCGCCGGCGTCGCCGAAGTAGTCGCAGCCGGTGGCATGAATGAAGCTGTCTTGCGATCCGTCGCGACACTGCAGCAGCGTCATAGCGCCGCCCGGACACGGACAGGACGTCGGATCTGCAGTGTTTTGGTACACGGAGACCACCTCGTCGCCGCTGTGTTCGCAGTCGCAGGTTCCGAAGTAGGCCTGGCCCCCTGTGGTCGGCTGGTAGAAGTACCAGATATCTCCGTCCATACCGGTCACGCCCGTGGCTTCGCACTGCTCGCTTGCGGATCCGTCCCTAACGGCGCCGAACATGTTGGCCGCAAATTCCCCTTCGTGAACGTACGGAGCACGCGCGCAAATGTCGTTAGGCTCCCCCGGACAGATGTACCCGGAGCAGGTCAACTGCCCGAACTGCCAGCTTCCCGCGATCGCGGTGCAATCCAGAATGGTCGCCTCCACGCAGGGGTTCAGGGGATCGCCCGTGCAGCAAGCGCGAACCGGGCTAGGCGGAGGATCAAACGGCACGTTTATGCACCATGCCGGATCCCGCATGGCAGTGATGTCGAGGTCCAACTTGACGGAGTCCTCCGTGTAGGTTGTCCCGCAAGTATCCAGGAAGGCGTAGTTATTCCCCTGCCCGGCCGCGGAATCCTGCATCCAGAAATCGCAATCCGGGTCACCGCCGGCGGTGTAGTTGCTAACCTCGAGGAAATAGATTTGACCTTGCTGCAACTCGTAGAGCGGATATTGCGGCGTCGGGATCAAGGTTAGCTGGAAATCAGCATAGCAGAAGGCTCCGCCTTCCGTATTGAGATTGCACGGTGTGCCGCCGGAAGTGTGCCCATTGGGACGATTGGTTGCGAATGTTGTCGCCCATTCGCCGAGAATCACTCCGGGGAAGTAGCGCGTGGGGTCGGGAGCGTACAGCCGCACGGTGAAGGCGTCCGTCACGCCGCCATCGGCTCCTGAACAGTTCACCGTTCTTGCGATCGTCCTAAGGTACATGCCGGAGACGCAGATGTCTTGGAGTACACCCGTCGCCGCAGGCTTGATGTCATCGCATTGTCGGGTGGGGTTGGCCACCGACGACGAGTCCGAGAGCCAGACATAGTTCCCGGGCGCGAAGTTACACGTAGCCGCGGCGGAGTGCTCGCAGATCGGACAAGGATTGGGTTGGGCGAGCTGCTCGGCGGTGACATCGCAAGAAGTAGCCCCCGCCGCGCAATCGGAGAGCACCCTGCAAGACTTTCCGTCGTCCGGGCCGTTGACGCACGTGCCGCCCACACACCGAGTTCCGGCGACGAAGCTCCCTTCGAATCCCGGCGAGTCGCAGATGGCCTTGGTCATATTATTACCAAGCCCATCGTTGTCGCGACAGACCCCCGGAGCCGTGCAGCAAGAGCCTTCCAGGCAGGTGCCCGGCCCACAAAGCGGGACTGGCGGGGTATTCTGCGGCCGGTCCAGGAAATGCCCACCGAGGGCATCGCAATCCGCCTGCGTGCCCTCTTCACCCTGCGGATGGGCGCAGGTTCCGTCAGGCAAACAGCACGCCGCCGTGGGACACGCCTCCACGGTAATGTGCATTTGGTAGTCTCCGTGAGCCCCGGCCAAAACGGAGTAGATCGGATAGTAGTACGTCCCTGCGGCCAGCGGGCCGAACTCCTGCCAGAGATTATCTTCCCCGCAGTAAGGCAGGCCGCGGAAATTCCCACTCTCCCCGTAGTGATAGGGGTTCGGGGTATTGGCAATCAAATTGTCGCAGGCGCAGTCCTGGGCGAGGAAGGCCCACGCGGGCTTATGCACCGGATTGCTGCAACAGAAGTCGATCCGCACCCAGGCGCAAGAATTGATGGAGAACGACTCCCACCAGCCAGGCTCGCTACCCACCCCGGTGGCGATCCCCCAGCAGGAATCGGGGTTCGCAACCGTGCTGGTCGCGGCGGTGTTATTGCCCGTAATGGTGACGGTTACGGCGTCGTCGCCCGGGTTCGGTACGGTAATGACGTGGACCTGGGAATCGGCACAATTGTCCGCCCCGGTGTTGCGCGTTACGCAGTTTCCGAGGCAATGCCCGGTGCATACGCCTTCGCCGGGGCAATCCGTGTCCACCATACACACCGCGTTCGGGGTGCTGCCGCCTATGCATCGGGCGCAGTCGGTATGAACGCTGCAAGCGTTGGTGTCGTTAGGTCCTCCCACGCAGAAGCGGCAGTCCGCTTCCACCGTGCAGGTCTGCAAGTTGTTCGGGCCGCCCATGCACTTCATGCCCAGGTCAGGTTGGGGGCAGCAATGCTGCTGGGCGGGGTCTTTCGTGTTATCCGCATCGCAGTCTGTTCCGAAGCCCTGGAAGGTCGAGGGCGTGGTGCATGAACCCGGAGTGGTATTTGTGCAGTTTCCCGTCGTAGGATTGCAGCACGCCCCGTTCGCGCACGCCGCAAGGGCCACGCACTGCGCTGGACCGCACGTCGCGGGGAGAGTACAGGCGGGCGGGCAATCTTGCAGGGTGTCGGAGCACACATTGCCGGTGCACATTGCGCTGTTCGGATCGCAACTGCCGTCCGGACAGTTGGCGTCGCTTAAGCAGACAAGCCCATTATTGGCTCCGCCTGCGCACTTGCGACACGCTTGTGTACCCTGCGGGCCTCCGTTGCACCTGGCGCACAACGAACCGAGGCCGTTGAAGTTGTTCCCCTGGGCGACGCATACCCACTGAAGAACGCCGTCCGCACATTCCCCGGATGATGCGTTACAACAGGCCCCGCTCGGCGCCGTAGTTTTGTTGCCGGCCAGTTCAAAGGCCAGAATGCCCTTACCGGCGCCCAGGAAGTTGGCCGTTCCCGTTACAGGACCGGCGTTCACCCAGAGCTTGTTTAAGTCGTTGGTGCCGACGGCGGCGGCGTTGGTGGACACCCAGACAAACCTGGTGTCGGCGGAGAAGGTGCTCGCCACCCGTGCCACCACATACCCGCTCGACGGGATGGTCAACGCGGGCTGAAACCCCACAACGATGATGCCGATGTCCGTGTTCGGCAGCCCGGGCATCACGATATCCTCGATAAAAACACCCGAGGCGTCATAAAACTCGATCGTGATTCGGTCGGCAGTCGTGAGGGCGCCGCCCACCCAGCGCATGACCTCCAGGCCGATGTAGGAGCCATTGGTGAGGGTGTAGTCGTCGCCGATCTTGTTGAGGGCGCCAGTCGGCCCATCGGGATCAAAGAGGCAGTTTCCGCCGATTCCATCATTACCCGGACCGCCGGGACCCGGGACGCAGATGGTAGCGTCGGAGATCGGACCCACGGTGACCAGTCGCTGTGGCGGACTGCTGAGGTTCGTCTGGGTGAGGCCCCCGGAGTATTTCGGACATTCCCAAAAAGTACTTCCGTCCGCAGCGCCGCCGCCGCACGTACCGAACGGGTCGCGACCGCCGTCACCCGCGTACCAGTTGCCCGTGCAGTGTTGAGGCGGAGTGACTCCGCCTAGCACATACTGGTTACAGTTGGGTTCGTTTCCCGTCGAGCAGCATCGCCCCGGATAGCAAACTGTGCCGGTGCCGCAAGTCCCATTGGTGCAGACCTCGTCCGAGCAAGCTCGGCCGGCATTCGTGCCCCCGACGCAAGTATACGACGGGCAGAGTACACCGGGCCCGGGCATGCAGCAATAGGCGCCGGCGCCGGGGCATGTTCCGCAAATCAGGCCGTTGTTCGCTCCACCGACGCAGCGCGTCGTGCAATAGCCCCCGGGGCAGTCCACGTCCGTGCCGCACACTTTGTTGGCCTTGGTTCCCCCGATACAATGTCCCTCACTGCAATCCGCCTCGAACCCGCAGGGATCAAGACCGCGAGCGCATGTTCCCAGGCACTTTCCGCCGTTTGTACAAGTGGAATCGTCCGTACAGGGCGTGCCGTTGTTACCGGCAGCGTAGCATACCTTGCCGCTGCAGGTTTCGACGCCGTTGCACTTGCTCTTGTCGTCGCAGTCCGTGTCGGTCTTACACAGCTCCGCACAACGGTTACATCTCCCGTTGCCGCGACACTCTGCGTCCGTTTGGCACGGATCTCCGGGGTTATCGCTGTCGAAGGAGCATGTGGCGAACCCTGGCAGGCACGTGTCGACGTCCGCGCAGCAGGTCGGCGCCTGACCGTTCGTGCAGACCCCAGGGGTACACGTGCCCGTGCCGATGATGCCGCAGTCGTCATCCGTGGCGCATGCCCCGGGGCCGCCCGTGGTACACACACCGGTGTTCAGGTTGCAGTCGCCCGGCTGACGGCAATGATTATTGGTATCGCACGGAAGCCCCACGTTGCGGAAACTACCCGTAGCGCAGACGGCGCCTTCACACGATTCGTACCCATTACAGTAGTTACCGTCGTCGCATCCGCCGACGGTCACGTTGAAGCCGTTGGGGACGGGGTTGTGCTCACAGGTGCCGGACCCAATAAGACCACCCGGCGTGAAGTTGCAGGTGTCGATCGTGCAGGGGTTGGCATCGTCACATTCGATGTTGAACGAGCAACCGCCGGTCGCCACCCCTCCGCGATGCGCCGGCATCGGCCAAGGGCCGACCAGTTCGCCTCGGGCGCGGGCCTTGGACATCTCGTCATCGCGGTAGTCCACGACCACGTTGGCGATGACCGGGTACTCGCCCTTGGGCATTTGCCCGACGCGTACCTGTTGATTGGTGATTGGGGATTCGATGTTTTTTTCCGCGAGAGTCGCCGATGTCCCCGGCACGGAGCTATCGCCGCTGAGGCCTGACTGGCTCGCTGCCTGCGGACTGTTTGCGACAACCTCATTCACACGCGGCGCCGGGTTTCGTCCGGGCGCGCCTGCCAAGGCCAGACTTCCAGCCAACATTCCCAGCGCTACGACGCCTAACCATGCGCGACGCTTCGCCAATTCAGTCTTCGCTGCTCTCATATAATTCCTTTACCTCCACACCTGTAGGACAAACACCATTTCCCAAAACCATTAACCATTACGAAACCCGCGGGGACGGACCATCGGCCTTGCGCTTTGTTGATCTGCTCATCCGAAGTCCACCCGCGGCGCCAAAATGCAAAGAACTACCGCGCGATGCGATATGCCAAACTACTGTCACTCGTTGCTTTGAACCCCCCATGCTCCCACTCCAACGGCTCTCTCGACACGCCGCTCGCCCCGCGAACCTGCTCGCCGGGCATTGGCCGTGCGTGTACCGGTAATAGCCATACTCAATAATCGGGTTGTCGTTATCCGGGGTACAACCCAATAGTCGAGTCCGGTAAACCTACGCTAGTGTATCCGAAAGGTACCACCAATTGCAAGCGCTCTATTATCGTCCTTCCAAAAATTTGGAATGGCCCATTCGCGTTTACAAAATTGACGCACTGTATATAGAAGTAAGACTTGTCTTTCTGACGAGGTTGGGCGATACAGGACTCGAACCTGTGACCTCTCGGGTGTGATCCGAACGCTCTAGCCAACTGAGCTAATCGCCCTCGGCCTGCAAGCTATCCGGTCAACGGCGAGTTGACAACGGCGGGAATCACGAAAACCAGGGGTGCGTGACAGCGACGTCTTGCAAAGGGGGAGGATTCGGTTATTCTGGGGGTTCGAGTGAGTTTCCGCATGGAGGCGAAAAAATGGCTAAGGCAAAACGAGGCCCGGCGCTGTTCGAGCTTCTTACCGACGAGGGCGGTGCAACGGGTGGAGTCAAGGTCCCCAGTTGGTGGTCAAGGCATACCCAACTGACGGACTTGCGTGCCGCTCGTGCGGCGCGAGCCGCCGCCGAACCGCCGCCGGTATTTGAAGAATCGCCCCGGTCGACTGGGGATCAAAGTCCGCCGCGGCCGCTGTTCGAGGTCGACGGCGACCACGTTCGGCTGTCGCTCACCAGCTTGACGGCGGCTGTAGCGGTTTTTCTGGGACTTGCGTTGATACTGGCCGCCTATGGGATTGGGGCGCGTCGCGGCGACGAAGGCGGATATCGACGCGGGTTCAAATCCGGTCGAGTGGACGGCAGTGGCGCGACGGGCGATGAGATTGTGGCCGTGCGTAATCAACCGCCCGCGAGCCACCTTGTAGGAGGATTGCTCCAGGAGACGGGTGCCAAACCGACGAGCAACGGTACACGCGAGGACCGACCGGCGGTGAAGGCGGCTGCGGCCGCACCGGCGAAATTGCCCGTAAACGCCGCCCCTGCTGCTGGTTGGGTCCGCGACAAAACGTATATCGTGGTCCAGGAGTTCCCGGCCGCGAATGTGGAAAAGGCGCGGCACGCGCGGGAGTTTTTGGCGCAGCGCGGCGTGAACACGGAGCTGGTTTCGCTGAACAATGATACGACCCTGTTGATTGCGACGCAGGGCTATAACCATAAGGATCCCGCGCAGAAACGTCTCGCGGAGCAGTTGTTGGAGAAGGTCCGCACGATCGGCACGCAGTACTACGCGGCAGGCGGCGGATACAGGCTGGAAGGCTATTACAAAACGTTGAAGCGCGATAACTGGTAGACGGGAGTTTGCACCAATGTCCATAGACCGGTCCCTACGATCGAAGAGTATGCTCGAACGCCACCGCAACGTACTCACCCGCGCGGAGCGGTTGGTGATCCTCAAAGAGACCGGCCTGTGGTCCGAGGGAGGCAAGATCACGGGCCTTCCCAAGGTCAACCATCGCAAGGCCGCCGTAGGCAAGAAGGACAAGGTCGAGAAGAAGCCCGAAGGTGCTGAAGCCGCTCCCGCCGCCGCGGCAGCCGCTCCCGCCGCGACGAAGGAAAAGGAAAAACCTGCCAAGGGCGCCAAGCCGGCCAAGGGCGGGAAATCCTAAAGACCAATCGCAATCAGGCGAAAGAAACTACGGTAACGGTGCGACACCGGGTTCCAACGGCGTGACACAGCTTTGCAACCAGTGGCGTAACTCATTTTCAAGTGACATTTCGCGTCACTTGCAAATCTCGGCGATAATCTCCGGAATGAAGTCGTGTACCATCTTGCTCGCGAACTCCAGGTCGGGGACTTCCAGGGCCGCCGCAAGTTCCTTGCCCTCTTCGTCCGTAAGCAGCCATAGCGTCGCTTGGAGAACGGTGTCTACGAAGACAAACCAATCGTCCGCGTTGTCGCCCTCCGGAACTTCCAGCGTCGTGATGAAGACGACGAAGTCTTCGACCCAAGACGGACCTTCCTGCTCTCCCGAACCGGACCCCGTAAACCCGGCACTGCTGCCGGGGCACGTGTTGGTCGGCAGGTGCTTGCCGATCCAGGGAATGAACGTGTCCAAACCAGTCATCAGCTCGAAAGCGCGATTATAGTCGGTTGCGCCCGGGTACCCCGGCTCGCAGATACCGTTGTGGTTCATGTCCCACTGGTAGATCGAATAGGGGCTGGGACAGCCCGCGTCAAGAATACCGCTTAACAACCCCGTGTCGTACCACAGAGCCCATCCGTTACGATCCACGTCGACGGGCAGCGACGCATAGGAAACATAGCTGCTCCCGCCGAGGTAACTGATCGTCGTCCAATGTCCGGCGGAAATGGGTCGCTCCAGGAAAATCCGATACACGCCCGGAGTTTGCTCGGTGACGCTGGTGATGCGATTAGCGCTGAGCGGCGGAATGCCTTCCACTTGCTCGATCCCGGTTTCGCACAAATCCCAGCACTCGAGACATGCCGCCCCACGAACCGGCTTTCCGGCACTCTCCAGGGTGACGACAATCGGCTCCGGTCCGCCTGTATAGCTGTTGGGACTTCCAATGCCCTGACGCGCGCCCAACGAATTATCATTCGGCGGGTGCGGCTGCCTGGCGTCGCGCGTGCTGTCGGGCGGTACGGCCACCACGATCGTGCCGGGGGGACATGCGTCCCAAATGAACAAGTCTTGCAGCACCGGCATATCGGGATCATGGCAGTACGCATTGAGTTGCACGCGCACCTGCACGTAGCGCCCGACAAGGGATGCGTCCAGACATTCGCCGTTGCCCAGGTCGACGTAGAGCTGCTTTCCAAGATCGTACGCGTTATTCGCCGACCGCGCCTGCACGGTGACGGTTCCGGTCCCAAAAACCTCGGTCCAGGCGATGCTCTGCCACTCAACCCCGGCAGTTCCCCCGTCGCGCACGATCGTCCATACACCTGCCGGCGCGATCGTCTGGTAGAGGTTCACACCGGTCATGTCGCTGTAGTTGTACGGAAAGGCACCCGCACCCAGTGGTGTAACAATGTCTACCGCACCCAACGCATCAGCCCCACCATTGGGGTTGATGCGCATCACATTGTCCGAGGCCTTGTTCGTCACCCAGACGAATCCGCGCGAGTCGACCGAGACGCCTGTGGGTTCCCACCCACCAGACGGATCGAGTTGGATGATTTTTCTGAGGGTACCGTTGTCAGCATGACGAGTTACGGCATAAGGAGGAACGTGATAGTCGTCCCTGCCCGTGGCCGCTGTCCAGGCGTCGTTGTCATCCGGCGTCACGACCACGCCGCGGTACCAGATGGCGTTCGGGGCCGTGCTTGCGGTGGTTAGGACAACCTGTCCCGCGCTGCTGAGTTTGCTCGACCTGTTGTCAATGTGCTTCGTGTTCCAGATATCGCCCAGTAGGTTCGCGGCTAGCCCATAGCTCTGGTACACGGAGATACATTGCGACGCCTGGGTGGCAGGGTCGAACCGAAGCAGTGAATTTTCCGAGCCGCTTCCCCGCGCCGACCAGAGGACGCCGTTGCAATCCACCAGCCCTCCGTAGCCCCCGCAAGCCCGTTGCGCGCCAGGGGTCAATGTAGCCCCGGTTTGCCCGTCAATGCGCTCGTGCCACCGGTTGTTGAAACCCCCAACCCAGACGTGGTTCTCGCGGTCTACAGCAATTGTCCGTGTGCCCATCGGGTCCCAATAGGGATCGCCATCGACGTTCGCTGCGAACACGCGGTAGACTTGGATCAACTCATCGCGGGCTTCGGATGCCTCGAAGTTGTCACAGTCGCCGTCGGGATTGGGCCAGGGAAAAACTTCGCCCAACCTGGTGGAGGTGTCCAAAACTCCGTTATTGTTGTAATCGAAGCCCTGCCAAGCGGGCAGGTCACGGTCCTTCCACTGATAGGCCAGCCCGCTGCCGATCTTAACCACATGACCGTACCGATTGCGTGGTTCCTGAGCGTCGCCCTCGATATCGTTGCGATTCGCCACCCACACATTGCCGTCAAAATCGACCGTCGTGCGCGACGGGTTGGCGAAGACTCCCTCGCATCCGTCCGGTGCCGTCCGGTATTCGCCAAGCACCTCGCCAACTCCAACGCACTGGGCATCAACCGGAGAGTAATGGTCCACGGCTGCGATACGCGTAATGGTGCCTCTTCCCGACAGCGCCACCCACAAGTAAGGCAGCACCGGCGGATCGGCGGTCTTGGTCTGGGTCCATGTGTTGATCTGCAACTGGTCGGTACTTGGGTTGAGATTGACGAACTCGCCCTCTTTGAATTCGGCGGTGATCTCGAAGGACGAATCCGTCGCGTAGCAGGGCGTAATCACCGGGCCCTGGATGCAGCCGGTCGAGCCCGAACATAACGGTGTGCAGTTCGGATTCACCGTCCCGGTGATCCGAACACGATGCGCCCCGCGCCACAGTGTCGGCGGCACCGTGAACTGATACGTCGGACCGCTGTCTGCTCGAAAGACAAGGCAGCCCGCGTTGCACTCCAAAAACCCACAGCCGAGATCGACGGCCGCGGAGGATTGCGTATTCAACATGACCGCGCTCGCGCCAAAGAGCGCGCAGAAATTCCACCTTGCGAGAGACATGATGTAACTCCCTTCTTAAGAGAACCGACTCAGCTTTACTTGTGGGGTTGCCGCCGCACCGCAGCAACCACACCCGCTAGGAGCAGGAGTAGAGTGCCGGGGTCTGGGACAGGCGCGAACGTGAACGTCTGTATTCCCGCGTGCGTCTCGCCCAGATCGGCCACTACGCTGGCGATGGGGACCTCCGAAACGAACCCGACGAACCAGTCGCCCCCTTCGTCAGGTACGACGCCCTCGGCCAGCAACTTTCCAGCCCCGTCATAAACGGATAGAAACTCGAACCCCGGTCCAAAGGAACCGATCGCCGATGCCGGGGGCGCGAGTGTCGCCGTAACCCAGGTCCGCGTGTCCGGATAGCCGTCAGCCAGCAAGCCGAATCCGGAGACCGGGTTCCCCGAAATAAAAGGATGTCCCGTCGGCGAGCTGAAAGTCACGCCCTGGCTTGTGTAGTTAAAGTCGGGGGTAATCTCTACTCCCACGTGCGAGGGACTGCCGTCCGGCAGCGTCTCGAAGTCGATAACGTGAACGTCCCCGGCGGCGGCGAGAAAGCCCGGGTAGTCGTTAACGAAGGTACTTACCGTTCCGGCGGTTACCGCCGCTTCGGCGAGGAGTAAAGCACCAATAAAGGAAATTGACCGGACGGGCTTCATAGATCCCCCAGAGGACTTGCAAATCCTCTAGGTAGATATTACTCCAAACACGCTCCATTGTCAATCCAATATAAAGGTGCTTTCTGACGAAATTGAGCTTGATGCCGCAAGCATTTCGCGGAAAGCCTCAGACGGGCCTTGTCGCGAGATGGCGTGGCGCGCGCTCGGCCACCCCAAACCGACCGATCACCTGTCAAGTTATTTGGGTAGATGGAGCGGCTCTCTACACCCGGTTCGCGCGCGGATCGGAAAGGCGAAAGACGCGAAATGCGAAAACGCTGGATTTCCAAACGAACCCACCGCAAAATTCATAAACGCTTGTGGTAAAGGGAGTTATGAAAACGCGCATCCAACGGGAAAGCCACCGAAAGCCAACTGATGCCTTCGTACCTACCGCCCAGAGCCTACGGCCTACAGCCTACAGCCTATTGCCTTCGTTGCTCCGTCAGTGCTTTGCGAGGTCGGGCACCTTGGGAATGCGCATCGCGTAGAACGAGCGCCACACGAACACCAGTGCCAGCGCCAGCATGACGACACCGAAGTAGGCGGTGTAGTCCATCCGGTGGCCGACGTGGGCGGCTTCTTTCATTTTGACCGCGATTTCCACGGCCAAGAGGCCGAACAACGTCGAGAACTTGATGATCGGGTTCATGGCGACCGAAGTCGTGTCCTTGAATGGATCGCCGACGGTATCGCCGATGACCGACGCCTCATGGAGCGGAGTGCCCTTTTCCCGCAGATCGACCTCGACGAGTTTCTTGGCGTTGTCCCATGCGCCGCCCGCGTTGGCCATGTAGATCGCCTGGAACAGGCCGAACACCGCGATGGAAATGAGATAAGCGACGAAGAAGTTGGGGTCGAAAAATGCAAAGGCGAGGGTAAAGGACAAGAGGGCGATGAAAATGTTCCACATCCCCTTCTGGGCGTATTGAGTGCAGATACGGACGACGGTCCGCGAATCCTCGATGTTCGCTTCCTTCTTGGTCAGGTCCATGTTCTTCTTGATGAACTCGACGGCCCGATACGCGCCGGTGGTCACGGCCTGCATCGACGCGCCCGCGAACCAGAAAATCACCGCTCCGCCGCAGATGAAGCCGAGGAGCACGGGGGCGTCGGTCAGGCTGAGGTGAAGCAGCCCCTCCTTCTCCAAGAGCAGAATGATCGAGAAGATCATCGTCGTAGCTCCCACCACGGCCGTCCCGATGAGCACCGGTTTGGCGGTCGCCTTGAAGGTGTTGCCGGCGGAGTCGTTCGCTTCGAGGTAGTGCTTGCCGCGCTTGAAGTCCGGATCGAAGCCGAAGTCTCTCTTGATCTCCTCTTTAATGCCGGGGATGTGTTCGGTTTGGGCCAACTCGAAGATGGATTGGGCGTTGTCGGTCACCGGGCCGTAGCTATCGACGGCGATGGTGACAGGCCCCATGCAAAGGAAGCCGAACGCCACCATGCCGAACGCGAAGATCGAGCCGTGCGCACCCATGATGTTTCCGAGGCCGTACTGGCTGACGAAATAGGCGCTCGCCATGAGGGTCGCAATCAGGATGCCGTTCCAAAACGCGCTGAAGTTCCCGGACACGATGCCGGAGAGAATCGTCAGAGACGGGCCGCCTTCGCGAGACGCGGTAACGATCTCGTGCACGTGCTTGGAATGGGAACTGGTGAAGATCTTGGTGAACTCGGGGATCAGCACCGCGGCCATAGTGCCGCAACTGATGATCAAGGCCAACTGCCACCAGAGGTCCGGCAGCAGTTTTGTTATTAGTTGACCGTTATCCATCAATTGGACCGAGATGTCGCTGATGAGCAGCTTGCTCATAAAGAAGGAAGTCGAGATGCACAGGATGGCCGCGATCCAGATGAGACGCGTCAACGGCGCCTCGAAGTTGATTTCTTTCTTCCCTCGGTATTGCCTCTCCGATATCGCTTGGTTGATGAAATAGGAACATCCGGACATGAAATCCATCAGGAAGCGCATGGCGAAGATCCACACGATGAGCTTCGACTGTATTTCGAGGAAGTTCTCCACTCCCGCCTTTTGCGTGACCGCAAGGGTGATGAACGAGATGAGAGCCACGCCGGTCACGCCGTAGGTCTCGAACCCGTCGGCCGTGGGGCCGACCGAATCGCCGGCGTTGTCCCCGGTGCAGTCCGCGATGACGCCGGGGTTTCGCGGATCGTCTTCTTTGACGTTGAAGACGATCTTCATAAGGTCGGAGCCGATGTCGGCGATCTTGGTGAAGATGCCGCCCGCGATGCGCAACGCCGAGGCGCCGAGCGATTCCCCAATGGCGAAGCCGAGGAAGCAGTAGCCGACGATCTCGCGGGGCACGAACAGGAGGATGATGACCATCATGACGAGTTCGAGGGAGATCAGGAACAGCCCGACCGACATGCCCGCCCGCAACGGTATTTTGACGACGTCCCAAGGCTCGCCGCGGAGGGAGGCAAAAGCCGTTCGGGCGTTGGCGAAGGTGTTGACGCGAATGCCGTACCAGGCCACCGCATAAGAACCGCCCATGCCGACGACGGAGAAAAAGAGAACCAGCATCGCCGTCTTGGCCGTCTCGCCTTGTAAACCCATGAAATAGTACGTCATCGCCGAGGCGATAATGACCCAGAGCATGACCAGGAACTTGCCCTGCTGAATGAGGTAGGTCTTACAGGTCTGGAAGATGACTTCCGCCACGTCCAACATCGACTTATGAGCAGGCAGCTTCTTGATCTGCCCGCGCAGGTACAAGCTGATGCCGAGCGTGCCGGCAATCACCAAGGCGCCGTAAAACAGCAGATTCCAGGCCGTGATCGTGTAATCGAACAGATGGAAGGTGCCTTCGTGCAAATCGGGAATGGCCAAGTCCGCCTCACCGGCGTAAGCCGCACCGCCCAGAACCCCGAACGTCAACAACACCAACACGGTAAGAGGAAATCGCTTCACGCTTGAATCACCTTTGAAAAAAGAACTCTCGTCCAGATAGCCTAACGCACGTCGCACGCGGGTAGCGAGCTTGCAGTTGTTGCGTCGCCGGCAAACCGGCGTCGCCTCAAGCCGCCCTTGACCATCGAGGAATACTTCAAATTCGTGGGACGACACACCGTCCCAACCCGCGCCAAGAGGGTAGACTAGCGTAAACCCGGCTGCCTTGGCAAGCCGACTGTTGACCGTGTTATTCTTGGGATTATCCGGCTGTACGGCCCACCCCAGTGACGGCGGCCGGAATGCCTGATACCGCCCGCGACCGACCGGCGGGGTTGTCCGGCGCATTAAGTTGGGATGACGACGCCAGCGGGATGGTCGCGGGAACCAGCACTCCGCAGGAAATGATCACCCTGATGGCCTCCTCGACGGTCCAATCCAGCTCGATCACGTCCGCTCGCTTCAGGACGAACACGAACCCGCTCGTCGGATTGGGGGTCGCGGGCACAAATACCATGCAGAGTTCTTCGCCTGTGTGCGTATCCTTTGTCATTCCGGTAATGAACCCAATGGAGCGGGTCTCCTTGGTCGGGTAGGGGACCAAGGCCACCCGTTGGAAACTTTGGCTCGGCTCACCGGCAAAAGTTCCGAGGATTTGTTTCGTGGCGCGGTACACCGTTTTCACGAATGGGACCCGTTCCAATAGCCCCTCGGCGACATGAACGAGGCGACGCCCCAGAAAGTTGGCCGTCAGTACGCCGAGCAGGTACAGAAAAAAGACCGTCAAGAATACGGAGAAAATCGCTACGCCCCATTGAATGCGCGAGGGGAGCACATCCACACCCTCGGACGCGAACTTCTCCGCGCTAACACCCCAGGCCTTGACGAACGCGTCTCCCCAATGACGTAGGTACCAGAGGACCACCCCCAAGGAGGTGTCGCGCATCAACTCAAAGACGAACCTGACCAGCAGGTAAGTTACCCAGACGGGGAGGACGAGGAGCAAACCGGCGGTCACGCGGGCCCGAAGCAGTGCCCGCACCGTTGCCCATAGCCGGCTACGCGGAGGTTTATGGGGCTCGACGGCCAAAGAGGGTACGCCCGTTAGTCCCACATCGGGGTCAATTGGGCTAGGCGGGTCCACGGGTTCCATAACAAGCACACCATACCTTTACCGATGGTTCCGGCAAGGCCGTCACCTACACGATGCCCTTACGAAATCAGTTCGGAGCGGCATTCAAGGCGGGATTCTACGAGAACTTCAGGGGTGTGCTAACCATTGGTTCCGGCGCGTGTCGATGAAGTTGTTAGACGATGTGGTCCGCTGGGATCGGGTGCGCGCCCGGCAGGCGGCGATAACGAGGTGAAAACATGACTCGAAGAACCATTAAGATGTGGCTGGTGGGGCTGGCCTGCGCCGGCTGTACGCTGGCCATCTCAGCGACGTGCGATCCGCTAACGGGCACTGCGAATTTCTTCCGCGACATCGGCCACTACGACGACGGGTACTACGTCGAATACTACGACGACTGCTTCTTCGATTGCTGGTAATCGATGGTCGATCGTTAATGACCCTCGGCGCGGGGAGTTGCTTTACTCGTGCAAGTTGCGCTCGTGAAACCGGGCGCCGCGTTGTGAACGTCGTCGCGCGGCGGTATAAAATACCGCTCGGCGGATTATCTGTTTACTCGATCGGACCTTGTGATAGCCGAGTATGGAGCGCGCCAGTGCGGTGTATTGCCATCCTCCTGGTGTCGGCGTGCCTGCTTGGTGTTCAGCCGATCGTCAGTAACGCGCAGACAACGCCTAACATCGCCGCCGAACCCCTTCCCGATCAAGTTCGACAACTTCAGACCTGCCGTGAGGGTCTACTCGACCCGCAGGTCCGGGCGGACGATCGGCGGCGTTGGGCGGAGCTGCTTCTTTCATACGACTCCCCGCAAGCAAACGCTCTTATCGTGGAATTGTTGACCCTGTCCACGCGCTCGGATGTACAGTCTGCGGTTTGCGCCGCGTTCGTGGAGCGATCGCGCAGCGCGCCGCAACGACTCGACGTGAACTTTGTGGACCCGCTCCTGGGTCTGCTAGGTGCGGACACAGAGGAGTTGCGCGCCGCCTCGGCCCGCGCCTTGGCGGAGTTTCCGGGCGGAGACGTACCCGATCGGCTTGGGGCGCTCGCGGCCCGCGCGGAGTCGCCGATGCCCAAGCGCCTCGCTGCTATCGACGCCCTCGCTCCCAACACCCATCGACGCGAAGTCGTGGGGCAGCTTATCGAACTATTGGGCCTTGACGTGCCGGAGATCACCGATCGCGTGGCCGCCGCACTGGAACCGATCGCCCCGCGTGCATTCGTGGGTGGTGTCCAAGATTGGCGTTCCTGGTGGAAGGAAAAATCGGAACTAAGCGAAGAAGCATGGCTGGCGGAACAGTTGCGGATTTACCGCGACCGTGCCCGTAAGCTCGTGGGCGAATTGCAGTCGTTTCGCGCCGACAACGAACGCGACGAGACCGCGGTCACGGGGCGAATCCGAGAGTTTCAGCGTGAACTCATCCGCCCGCTCAACTCTGAGCAGCGTGTCGTCAAGCTGGTCGAGTGGATCGACGATGGACTACCGGCGGTGAAGCTGGCGGCCATGGGGATCGTCAAGTCGCGCATCGCCGATGAGGGTAAACGTCCGGAGGGGGAGGTGCTGGCCGCGCTGCTGCGCCAACTCAAACACGACGCTCCCGCCGTACGCCGCGAAGTGCTTCAGATACTCCAGAACCTTAACGATCCGGCCGTCATGGAGGGCGTACTCGCTCGACTTGTCGAGGAGAAGGACGCAGGCACGCGGCAGTCGCTGCTTCAAGCCCTCGGAAAACTGGGCAACTTGGCCGCGATTCCGGCTCTGACACGCGAGATTTCTTCGGCTACAAGTTCACCCGATTGCGTGCTCGAGGCCGCTCTGGCGCTGGGACAGATCGCCGCCAAAACGGAAGCCAAAGAAGCGTTACGAGACGTCGCCACGATTCTACCGGATCGGTATCGCTCCATCCCGGCGGATCAGGGGGCGCTGCGTGCGGCGCTGCTCACGGCCATGGCGGGCATCGGCGATCCGTCTTTCTCGCCCGAATTTGCGGCCGCTGTGGAGTCCGACGACGCGACGATCCTACCCGCAGCCCTACGCGGTCTGCGAGCGGTCGGGGATCCGTCGAAATTGCCGCGATTTCGCACTCTTACGACCCACGCCGACCCGCGCGTTCGACTGGCCGCGATGGAAGCCGTCGGTCAACTCGGCCGCGAAGACGCGGACATCGAGGTCCTTCTGACCCGACTTAATCCGGCGGTGGAGACCAACGATTCGGTTCGTGAGGCCGCTTGGCGTGGTTTTCGGCAACTGGTCGGCAGACGGTCGATCCCCGATCGCATCCGCGCCGCTGAACGACTGCGGGAAATGCCCGATCTTTCGGTCAAGTACCTGGAGGAACTCGCGGGCGTTTTGGCGACTTCGGGCGACCACGTGGCCGAGCTGGACGCGGTCCGAGAGCGCCTCGTGACCACGCTGGTCGCGTCAACCAAGGATGCCGAGGCTGTCCCGCACTTGCGGGCGTTGTATGAAATGCGTCTCGCCCGTGCGGATGGCTCCGCGCAAGGGACGGGGCTTCGGTGGTTGGAATCGGCCTTGCGTAGTTCGAATCCACAAGGCGCGGCCGAAGTGATCGTTCGACTCGGCGAAGCAAGCGGCGCGGAGCCGGTCAAGGATGAGATCATCCGCACGCTCGCCCAATACCTGGAAACTTCCGCCGCCGTCGCGGACGCGGAACGCAATCGAAAACTCCTCGCCGAATTGCGAACCGTTCCTTCCGATCTGCTCGGCGATCCGTGGACCCAGCTTCTTCAGCGATTCGCGGCCCAACTGGAGCCGAAAGATCGAGCTGCAACGCCGAACAAGTCGCCCTGATGCGTGCTCGTCGATTGCCCACAGAGTTGATCGTTGCCTTCCCTCGGCCCACTTGTTATAGTGTTTGGAATGAGCAATTTACGTTCTCCGGCAGGCGATATCGTCGAGCGCGGCACACGAATTTACGACGAGCGCCTGCGCCACCTTCTAGAGCCACAACAGAACGGGAAGTACGTAGTCATCGACGTCGAGACGGGCGAATACGAACTCGACGAGGACCACTTGGCAGCGTCGGATCGGGCAGCGGACAAAAGGCCCGGTGCTCCTTTGTACGCAACGCGCGTGGGTTCCCGGTCGTTGGGACGGGTCGGCGGGCGATGGGCGGCGACTCACCGATGATTGTCGGATCGGTCGGTCCCGGTGGGGACGCAGTCGTACGCGTTCGCGTCCGAGGACCGCGGAGTACGACGGTCGAGTTTCAGACCGTCGTCGATACAGGATTCAACGACTGGCTCACGCTGTCTCGAACGGACATCGAAGCACTTGCACTGCCTTTTCGCGAGGAGGGGCGCTACACGCTCGCGGACGGTTCAGAGACGGTGTCGCGCCTCTTTGCGGCCGAGGTTGAGTGGTTTGGTCGATGGCGTCGGATTTTGGTCGTCGAAATGGACGGCGGTCCGCTGCTGGGTATGGGCATCCTTCACGGGTTCTTTCTTGGTGTTGAGGTGATCGACGGCGGGCGGATCGAGATTCGCCCGCTCAACGCGTAGCTCTTTCGAGTGCGGACGGGGCGACAGGCTGTAAGCTATTGAAAGAAGGCTCTTTACGCAGGTATTCCGTTGGAGTGCCATCTGGAAGCAAAGCCAGAAAGCGGATTAGTCTGGAAACCATGAGTCGGAGTTAGCCGGATATGGCCACAGGAGGTCAACCACCCTGGACACATATGTTTAGCGAAATCACTCTTCGCGCCCTGCTCCGTCTGCATCATGATTACCTTGCTTGCTCCGTTCCGCAGGAGAGAATTCCCCTGAAGAACCAATCCCTCTCTCGCGGTCCAGGCGTTGCGCTCGCTGACGAATTGACTGTTTGCGCTGCAATAGCGCAGGAGTTTCTTGCTTCGCGGCTGCCGCGTGGACAATGGGTGAATGGGGAGCCCACGTTTGGCATCGCGAAAGGTCCGAGGGACTGGGTGCTCGTGCGGGAGCATCCTTATCCAGATTCAACCCAGCGGTGCGACTTTTGGGTCAATCGCGTCGATCCTAAGAAAAAATTTCTACCCTGTTTCGTCGAAGCCAAACGCTTGTTCAAGTGGACATATCATCTTGAGACGCCAAAACCAGCCCACGTTCGTCTGCAGATCAACGATATTCGTAAGGACATCAAGAAGTTGAGAGAGTTTGAGAGTAGCTTTTCTTCGCTCTCCAAGGCACCACGAGGCTACATTTTGGTCTGGAACGTAGCGAGCAAAAAAATAAAGAAAACGTGGATCATGCCGAAGGAGTTTCTCAAAAAACTGAACGATCGCAAAGTGAAGCCATGGCAGATCCGCATGTGGCCCCTGGCAGCGTCCCGTGATGGCATGACTACTTTTTCCGAAACGGCAGTGGATACTTGGTTGTGGACCGTGCTGGCCGAAGTTACTACATCAAGGCCTCGCGACATCGGTTATGCGCGCTGACAACCGCATATAGCTTTCGGCACCCCGTGTAATAGAGTGTGTTCTTCAACGAGCTGCTAAGATCGCAGCACTTCGGCTTGGATAAGTTGATAGATCGCCCGCGTGGCCGTGGAGCGGTTGAGGGTGTAGAAGTGGATGCCGGCGACGTTTTCCTTCAATAGGCCCCTGCATTGCTCGGCGGCGTGATACATGCCGATCTGTCGAACGGCCTCGGCGTCGTCCTCGACGGATTCGATTCGTCGCAATAGGCTCTTGGGGATCGATGCCCCGCACATCTGGGTGAAGCGCTTGACCTGTTTCACGCTGAGGATGGGCATGATCCCCGCGAGGATCGGCAGATGGATGCCGGCCTGGACCACACGCTCACGAAACGACAAGAAGTCTGCGTTGTCGAAGAAGAGCTGAGTGATCAGAAAATCGACCCCCGCATCGACTTTTTTCTTGAGGTTTTGGAGGTCAATCTCGCGGCTCGGCGCCTCCGGGTGACCTTCGGGATAACACGCTCCGCCCAGACAGAAATCATGATGTCGCCCGCGAATAAAGGCCGCCAGTTCGCTGGCGTAGCGGAACCCGCCTTCGACCGGTGTGAACTTCGACTCCCCCTGCGGTGGGTCGCCGCGCAATGGAAGCACGTTGGCGATATTGTTCGCCCTAAGCTCATCGAGGACGCGGGCGATTTCCGTTCGGTCTGCCCCGACGCAAGTCAGATGGGCCATCGGCTCGATGCCGATGTCCTTCTTGATCCGCGCCACCAGGTCGATGGTTTTTCGTCGTGTACTGCCGCCCGCGCCGTAGGTGACCGACACGTACGTCGGGGCGAGTGGTTTGAGCGATTCGATGGTCTTGTAAAGGTCCCAAAAACCGATGTCGTCTTTGGGGGGGAAGAACTCGAAGGAAAGGCTCGGCGTACCGGCCTTCAATTGGTCGCAGATGCGCATGGCGATACGGAATCTACTGGGCGCGGAAGGATTCGAACCTTCGTAGGCTTACGCCAACGGGTTTACAGCCCGTCCCCTTTGGCCAACTCGGGCACACGCCCTTGCCTCGTGCCCGCGGCGCACTCGTAGCAGCGCACCCGTTCATCGAGCAAAGCCGGTTCCTTGTACATCAAGAGCGTCCGGTCGGCAAGGCGTGCTCGACGGAACGAACCTGCCGCATTAGGGACGGGCGCTCATCGCGTCTGAACGACGAAGTCCAACAAGCCAAAGAATACCGCCAACACCATGGACGTGAAAATTACAAATAGATTCGGCATCGAATCCTATCTCCTTCGCTGAACACCCAAAGAATCCTAGGAAAGCCCCGTCACGCGGTCTGCACCAGACCGATCAGGGTGGTTATAAACAACAGACCGAAGAACGCGATGGCGCCGATGATCGCCCCGAACATGATGGAATCCTTTCCAAAGCCGTAGACCGTTCACCCACCCGGCAGGCCGAGTCGCCCCACCCGTAGCGGGCTATAATCTATCGGCGGATTATGAGAGCGCAATAAGACGGACTTTGAAGGCGGATACAATCGCCGCGTGCCCGTAGAACCGGAACAACAGCAAGTACACCAGCACCCCGGTGATCGACACGTAGACCCAGATGGGGAAGGTCACCCGGGCGCTCCGCCGCTGCTTCTCGAACCGCCCACGTGGCTAGATAGAGGGGTCGGCGGGC
>JAGVHG010000031.1 GCA_020056715.1 Phycisphaerae bacterium
CAGAGCCATGCCGGAACCCTCATGCCAAACGCCGTCGCACACCGGCGACGGGCCGCATGAGCATACTCCCCTGTTTGGTTCCGGCTACGCTGGGTTAGGTCATACCCCGTTTGTTCATATCCGACGGCTGCTAAGTGAAAATGAGGCCGAAGCGCCATTGACGAAGTAACGGAGCCGGGCGTCTACACTCGTGAGAAGGCCCAGGCGCACGGCGCGGTGTTGTGAGGGAGGAGGATCAGAGCGCATGTCCTCTTTTCTGCTCACGGCGGTAGGTGCGCACAAAAAAGGCGGTGGTGTATTACCGCCGCCTTGCAGTGGTCATTTCGCTCCACCGCACACGGGCGGTGGAGCTGCTGACTCGTTTAAACCGCGGGGTTCGTTACCGTCAACTCCCCCGGTCACGGAGGCATATTCATCGTCATGCATGCGGGAACGAGCGCGGGAAGCATATTGCCGCCGGTTACCGGGTTCCATACTGGGTCGAACGCATCGGCCCCGTTGAGTAGGTCGACGACCATAAGGAGGTCCGCCGGCGAGCACTGCACGCTACGGTCGGTGTCGCACCGTTCTATCGTAAGGAGGGGCTCGTTGCAGGCAGGCGGGTTTAAGCAGCCATTCAGGTTATTGATGACTTCAAACACGTCGTCGGGTTGACTGATGGGGCTGTCGGGCGGGATGATGTCCAGTCTGGTGCTCGCATCCGCGGGAAGGCTGCCCATGCAGCAGCGTTTATTACTCCCCTTCTCGCGGATACACGTCCAACGCGTCTGCTGGATGCGGCGGTTGAGAGTGAGGGTTGTTATCTTCCGGTCCGCTGGGTTCGCCGTCACGAGGCCAATGGTGGGGATGATATCACCATTAACAGGATCGTAAGGGACAACCGTAACTTCAAAGTCCGACGCGGTCATTTTAACGCATGTGCCGCCGGCCGGGCAGTCGCCGTCGAGATTACAAGTCTGAGAGGTGGCGTTCGAACAAAACTGGGTCAGTTTGTTAAAAGTCATCACCATCTGGTTCGCAGTTAACTTTGAGCCCTGGTTGAGCCGGTCGTGGGGGATGCGGGCGTCAATGTTGCAGTGACCCGGGCTACAAGACAAAAGCTGCCGGGAACAATTGCTAACCGTAAGAGTGAGCGGCTGCAAAGTCGGCAACCTCACATTCGGCTTAGTGGCTGGATCGGCGATGAACGTCGAAGTGATCTCCTGGACGGAGCCGATGGTAAATGTGCCGCAGGCGTTCGCGGACACCGTTAGGATCAAGGTGCCGAGATAGCGGGATACTCCCGTGTCCGGCACTGAATCGCTCTCGGCTACCCCAAAGTATTTATAGTCGATGTATGCAGTGGTGCATCCGGGTTGAGGCCCGTCCTTTCCGAAAAGCAGGAAGTCCGGTCGCGTTAGGGTAATGAATCCCCCATTATCCGGAGTGTGCGGTGTGCACGTGCATCCCGCAGGCGGACTCGTTAGGCAATGGGAGTACGCAGGATTCGCGGCGAGGCACTCAGCATCCGTCGTGCATTCGATCTTATCCACCGGGCCGCACCAGCCCAGCGGCTTGGCGCTTCCGTTATCGTTACTGACGAACCCCGTCCGGTCAAGTTTTACCTGAAACATACGGACGTTCTTGTTGCAAGTCCCGCCGGGGCCGCAGTTCGCGTCGGTTACACAGTTTAGACCGGGAGTCGGCCCGCCTAAGCAGTACTTTGGAAAGTCGTTGACCCAGGCGGAAAGGAAGATGTTCACCTCGAATTTGTCGCCCCCGAGGACCGTCGGGGGGTTGTTGGTTCCGACGTGGCATTCGTCATTGGTTACACAGTTGGCATCGCTTGTACAAATCGCACCGACATTACCGGCGGTACACCTGCGATTCGTGTCCGGCGGCACTGGCAAAGGGGCGCACGTGCCTGCACAGAGCCTATTGATATTTCCGGAGGAGCATACGTGTGGCGTCACCGCGGTATTGCACACACCTGGCGTGATCGGCACGTCGTTCCTCTTAATCGCCTTAAATGAAAGGAGCGACGCCTCAACGACCGACCCGGACGCGAGAACGCCCAACCCCAAAGCGACCAACCTCAAACGCGCAAATACGTCCCACATAGTAGTAGTCCCCTTCTTCCTTCGATCCTACAGTTCGCCCGCCGCAACCAGCGTCTTGGTCACCGCGTTGTTAACCTTTCCAGTTTAGCCCATTTCTACTCCCGACTCAACCGATTTTTGGAGCGGTTCGTCCGAGAGCCTAAATAAGAAACCTTAACCCGACCGCATAGCCCCAGTCATGGGGAAACTCGTCCCAGCGGGCTTTCTTCGCCCCGATTTTCGTCAAAACCGTGTAAGGTTAGACCGTGCCCTCCGGCGGATCTAACGACGCCCCACAACATCCGCATTATAGGCCAACATCCCGGCCCATGTCCAGAGGCTTCCTCCGGGCAAACGGCTCGTCTTATCGGACGTCCAACTCCACTCCCGGACCGGCCCTTTGCACCTCAAGAGGCCATCTTGACTACCTGCGGGTCATGCCCAAGAATGAGACCTGCGTTATCAAACCAGAAGTGCATCGATGGACACCCGGTTTACCGGCGCGAAGGAGGATTGATTCGGATGGCCAAAGGGCAACAACAAGGGGTCAACGCCATCACGGTTTGGATGATCGTGTTCGTGGCACTCTGGCTGACATCCACCGTATTCCTGGTCATTCTCTACACCGGACAAGAAGAACTCCACACCGAGAACATTCGCCTCCAATCGGCGAATCGACGTCTGTGGAACTCCTCCGAAGAGAAGTCGATCGAGCTCGTAAAGAACGCTCAGGAAAGCGGACCAACGGTCGTCGGCTTGCTGGAAGAGGCGCGGAGTCAGACCGCGACGTTGGCGACTGGCGAAGCGGTCGGCGCCGCCGAAGTCCGAACCAAACGAGACCAACTCTTACGCCTGATCCGCACGGAGGGGATTGTTTCCAAGTCGGACGCTTTCGATGACGTGTCCTACCATGACGCCCTGGCTAAGCTCTACGAAACCTACAAGGCGGAGCACGCCCTGCGACAGACGGCCGAGGATCGCGCCGCGCAACTTGAAGCGCAAGTGACCCAGTTTGTCGAGGCCGGCACGAACCAGAAAAACAATTTCGATAAACAGGCCAAAGATACCGCTCAGCAGTTAGAAAAAATTGAGGCCGAACAGACCGCCTTCCGCACGGAACGTGACAAGGGCGTGGAAAAGCTGGCGAGCAAGTTCGATGACGACCGCAAACGTAACGATGCGGACTTGACCAAGGAGCGTCAGCAGCGAGCGGCCGCTGAGAAACGCCTGGTGGATATGCAGAAGCGGATCGCGGCCCAGCAGGAGAAACTCGGCGGCTTGCTCATCGGACCGGAAAAGCTCTCCACCGCGCGGCAGCCTGACGGCAAAGTGCTCACCGCCATCCCGGGCGATAATGTGGTCTATATCAATCTTGGACGGCAACACGGCCTGACCTTGGGACTTCAGTTCGCGGTTTATTCGGCGCGGACCGGTATTCCCGAGGACGGACGGGGCAAGGCCCAGATCGAGGTCGTCTCCATCTCCGATTCCTCCGCCGAATGCCGAATTGTCAATGTCGCCGGAAACGAAATGATCCTGGAGGCGGACCTCATCGCCAACCCCGTCTATGACCCGGCACGCCCGTTGACTTTCGTCGTTTTGGGCGAATTCGACCTCAATCGCGACGGGCTGCCGGACCGGGACGGCGCTTCGTGGATCGAATCGCTAATCACTAACTGGGGCGGCAAGGTATCTGCGGAACTCACGCCCTTGACGGACTTCGTGGTTCTGGGGGCCGCTCCCCGTCGTCCCAAGCCCGTTGGCGAAGGGGCGGACAGTGCCCAAGCCGCAGCCAAGGATCCCAATCAAAAGGCTTGGGCACTCTATAACGAACTCCTCGAATCGGCCAAGACGCTCTCCGTCCCCATATTGCCCCAAGATGTCTTTTTGAACTTCTTGGGATACGGCGACCGAAACGTCATACGATGAGCGCGGAACCTCGCCGCCCAACTCAAACGACTCGAATCGCGGTAGGAATGCCGATCATCCGCGATAGGCGTTGCTGAGCAACGGCGAAATCAGATCTCCTCGTGGTCGTCTTCGGGTTCCCGCGCAGGGGCGGATCGCGGCGTGGTTTTTCGGTCGTCGGCAATGCCCAGCAGGGCCAGCGCATCACGTTCGACGATCCCACGAAGCTGCTCACGCGGAATGGTGGGCAGGCTGGTGCCGTTGCAGAAGTGGTTGATGCTGTACAAAGCCTCGATGCAGACGGAGGCCGGCGTCGACGGGAACCCGCTCCCGAACAGCAACTTGTCCATGACCCCACACTGGTACGCACTGAGCAGCGCCTGGTACCCCTGCCACGGTTGGTATAGCAGACCACTGATCTCCGCGTAGACATTGGCGTGCTTGCTCAACAGCATGATCGTTTCATTCACCCAGGGATAGCCCAGGTGGGCGACGATCATTCGCAGATCCGGCAACTCACGGGCGATATCATCGAGCAGTGCGGGCTGGGCGTATTGCAGTTTGGTCGCCGGCGAGAGATGGACGCCGGTATGGAATAGGATCGGCATTCCGCATTTAGCGGCCTCGGCGTACACCACCATCGCGTGGCTGTCACTGGGGTGAAAGTCTTGGGCCGCTGGGGCGACGGCGAGGCCCGGCATCGAAAGCTGCTCGCGGGCGCGGTGCAACTCGGCGATAGATTCCTTGGGATTGCTGGGGTCGATCCCCGCGAAGCCGATCAGCCGATGCGGGTGGTCCTTGACGTACACGGCGACCTGGTCGTTGGGGATCTCGGCGTCGAGATAGTGGCTCTTGAACCCCAGAACGAAGGTGTAGTCAACAGGTTCGGAGGCGGCCAAATGACGCGATACACCGGCCGTGGATCGGTCCGTAGTTTGTGGGTGCCGACCGTTCGGTGGAGCACATCGCCCCAACTGTGTGGCGGACTCCCACGTATGTGTGTAGCAGTCGACGATCATTTGTGCCAGATCACGTCGCACAATTCCGTTGGCGCCTGCGGAACGAAGGGATAGTACCTCAGCCGGGTGGGAATGGTCAAGCGGACACTTCGGTGCGTGGTTTTCACGGTGTCAGAGTCGTTGTCCTGATGCCGCGATCACTCCGCCCGGCGGGGATGAGGCCGAGGCATAGCGCTTTTTCGGGATTCGCCCGGAGAGGAAGGCCAGTCGTCCGGCCTTCACGCCGTGAGCCATGGCCGCGGCCATCCGAACCGGATCACCGGCGGCGGCGATGCCGGTGTTGAGCAGTACGCCGTCCGCACCCAGCTCCATGGCGATCGTAACATCGGAGGCCGTCCCAACGCCCGCATCGACGATCACCGGATAATCCGCATCGCCTTCCTTGAGGTACTCGATACAAAGCTGGATGTTCGCGGGGTTGAGGATGCCCTGACCGCTACCGATGGGCGATCCGAGGGGCATGACGCTTACCGCCCCCGCATCCTTTAATTTTTTCGCGAGGATGGGGTCGTCGTTTGTATAGGCCAGCACCTCGAACCCGTCGGCCACAAGCTCCCGCGTCGCTTCGAGCGTCCCAATCGGATCGGGCAGCAGCGTTTTGGTATCGGCAAGGACCTCAATCTTGACCCATTTCATCCCTGGGTTGCCCAACGCTTCGAGAAGCTCGCGGCTGAGCTTGGCCGATCGAACAGCGTCCTTGGCATTGAAACAGCCGGCCGTGTTGGGCAGCACCGTGTAACGTGTCAAATCGAGATAGTCGAGGATCGACTCTCGCTTCTTGCCGCCATCCGGGGAAAGCACATCCCGGCGGACGGCCACGGTGACCACTTCGCACCCCGAAGCCGCGAGGGCGGCCTGCATGACGTCGAAGTTTTTGTACTTGCCCGTTCCCACAAAGAGGCGTGAAGTGAGAGCGAACGAACCGACGTGATACCGGTCCTCGCCCATCATCCGCCGCCTACCAACGTGACGACCTCGATCCGGTCGCCCTCGCGGAGGACGGTCTTGGCGAAGGTCCTACGCGGGATCAAGTCTTCGTTGATCTCCACGGCCACGCGGATCGGCTCAAGCTTGAGCTGCGTCAGCAAGCGTCCAAGCGTCATCGCGGAGTCGAGGGTTTCCGATCGGCCGTTTAGGGTAATCTGCATGGTGTTTCGAAGCGTCGTTTACGACGATCGCTCTCCTTAGTACAAGATCATACGCGAATGACGAACGGTCCGCAACCGGCTCGTTTGTGGGAGAGAATGACCAGTAGGTAGACAATCGCAGCGGCGACGATGGCCGAAACAACCGCGATCCGGGTTTGATTGCGCTGCCCGGCGACGCCCGGTTCAGCGGACGCAAGGAACGGATGGGGTTTATGTACGATCCTGACGAACTCCATGCCAAGGCAGCGTAAAGGAAACTGCGCTCCTACTTAAGAATCCATTGCGTGAGGTCGCGTCGGGCCGATATGATTCGCCCATGCCCGATCGATCCGGCACGAAAGCGCAACCTTGCCCACAGGCCATCCTTGATCTGACCGAACGGTTCGATCTGCACCGCGAGACCTACCAGCGAGAGACCTACAACGAGACGCAGGCCCGCCGCGAATTCATCGACCCATTTTTCACAGAGCTGGGCTGGGACGTGGACAACAAACAGGGCCACGCCGAGGCTTACAAAGAGGTAATCCACGAAGACGAGATCAAAGTCGGCGGATCGATCAAGGCCCCCGACTATTGCTTCCGCATCGGAGGCGGGATAAACGCGTCCAACGAATACTGTTATCGAGCGCGGATCGGGTACGATCCGCATCGCCCGGAATGGCGTCCGAGGTAATAAGGTAAGAGGCCCGTGAGCCAAAACTCGAAGATCGAGTGGACCGATGCGACCTGGAACCCCGTGCGGGGATGCACCAAGGTTAGCCCCGGTTGCGCCCACTGTTACGCCGAAACGTTCGCGGAACGTTTCCGGGGGGTTCCCGGTCATCCCTACGAACACGGGTTCGACCTTCGTTTGGTCCCGCACAAACTCACGGAGCCGCTGCGCTGGAAAACGCCACGCATGATCTTCGTCAATTCGATGAGCGACCTGTTCCACTTGGATGTACCCGATGGCTACATCATCGACGTGGCCCGCGTGATGCAGGCCGCTAACTGGCACACGTTCCAGGTCCTTACCAAACGATCGGTGCGGATGCGGGACTTGTTGCGGACGAAGCTGCGGTTTGCCGCTCGGAAGTTGCATATCTGGTGGGGCACCAGCGTCGAAAATCGCAAGCACGGGTTGCCACGCATCAGACACCTCCGGGCGGCACCAGCTGCGATACGGTTTCTGTCCATTGAGCCGCTGCTTGAGGACATCGGAACGATCGACCTTCGCGGCATCGCCTGGGTGATCGTCGGCGGGGAGAGCGGTCCCGGTGCCCGCCCCATGAAGCGGGAGTGGGTTCTGAGTATCCAAAATCAGTGCAAAGATGCCGAGGTCCCCTTTTTCTTCAAGCAATGGGGCGGGGTGCAAAAGAGCCGCAACGGGCGTGCTCTAGACGGGCAAACTTATAATGAATACCCACAATGCAACCCGCCCGGCACACCGATGCGTGAGATTCGTCTCACGGTGCTCGCGGACATCGAGCGTCGGTACAACGGTCAGCTGGTTCGATGAGTACAGAAGAACTTTATTCAGGCCGCGAACAGACACTGGTCAAGCATTACATCCTCGAAAAGTACATCGAGCGTTTCGCCCACATTATCGGGTCATTTTGCCAAACGATTACCTATGTCGATTGCTTTGCAGGGCCGTGGAACGTTTACTCTCCGAACCTCGACGATAGTTCATTTTCGATCGCTCTTCGCCAACTTCGGGAAGCCAAGGCAACATACGCCGACCTTGGACGAACATTGAAACTGCGGTGCTTCTTCCTCGAAAAGGACAGGGACGCGTTCGATAAGCTTCAGAGGTTTGCGGCAACCGTGCAGGATGCTGAGATTCTGTGCCGCAACTGTGAGCTTGAGGCCGCGATCGACGAGATTTTGCAATTCGTAAATGCCGGTGGTCGCGGCTCCTTTCCATTCATCTTCATCGACCCGACGGGATGGTCCGGGTTTGGAATGGATCGGATCGGACCACTCCTCAAGCTGAATCCCGGCGAGGTCCTTATCAACTTGATGACCGGCCATATTCGGCGATTTATCGAGTCGCCCGATGAACATACGCAGGACTCCTTCAAGGCATTGTTTGGGTCAGCCGACTTCCAGCAGACCGTAGCGGGCTTGTCGGGAATCCACCGCGATGATGCCTTGATCGAGGCGTACGCTGCAAACGTGCGGAAAACAGGCGGCTTCAACTATGTGTGTTCCGCGATTGTGCTCCACCCAGAGAAGGACCGGACACACTTTCATTTGATTTACGCGACACGGGACCCCAAAGGCGTCGAAGTGTTTAAGCAGGCAGAGAAAAAGGCGATGAGCGTCATGGAAGCTGCCAGGGCTGACGCTCAGCAACGCAAGCGTCAAACGAAATCCGGGCAGACTGAGTTGTTCGGCAGTGACGCCCTCCATCATCCGGGGTACTACGAATCACTTCGGGAGCATTACACTTCGCGCGTTCACGATCGGGTTCTGCTGCTATTGCAGGGCCAGAAACGGATCGCCTACGACGACATATGGGATTCGACGCTGACCGAGCCGCTCGTGTGGGAGAGCGACCTCAAGGAGTGGATCAAGGAGTGGATAACGAAGGGCGAAGTGCGGATCGAGGGTCGCGAGCCGAAAGAGCGAACCCCGAAGCGTGAACACGGCCATTACCTCGTTTGGCAATAGGGCACCAGGCCAGGCAAAGAGCCATGACCGACTACTCTGGCGGATGGCCCCGACGACCTCTGCTTGTCCGCGTCTGGATACCGCCGTCGGACCAGACGGCCATCCAGCGTCAGATCGACGCCACCGATCGCCAGATCGACCAGCTTGTTTACGAACTCTACGGCCTGACCGACGACGAAATCCGCATCGTCGAGGAGGCAACCCGTTGAGGATTTATCTGGACGTGTCCTGTCTGAACCGTCCGTTTGACGACCAGCGACAGACGCGGATTCGGTTGGAGTCCGAGGCCGTGACATTGATCCTTGATCGAATCGATGCCGGCGCTTGGGGGCTTCTTTCGTCCGAAATCGTTCGAATGGAGGTTGCGGCCATGACCGATCGGGAACGGCGAAGGCGTGTTCAGTCGCTTTTTGCTGACCCAGACGATACAATAAAGTTGACCGAAGAAGTCTCTCGCCGGGCGGCGGAATTGATGAAAAAGGGATTCAAAGCGGCGGATGCGTTGCACGTCGCGTCGGCCGAGCATCTCAGCGCAGATATATTATTGACGTGCGACGACCGGCTGATCCGACTTGGACGCCGGAATCGCAAAGAGCTTGGGGTTGCCATTCTGGACCCGGTAGCTTGGCTTAAGGAGGTATCGGATGCATCGAACCTTGAATGACATCAGGCGCGATGGATTGGACGCGTTGCGAAAGCGCCTTGGCCGCGCCGGGATGATCCGCTTCCTTCAACAATTCGAAACCGGCGCGGGGGATTATGCTACCGATCGGCATGCGTGGGTCGACGCAACGCCCTTGGACGCTTTCAAGAAGCGGCGCACACCACGCCGCAGCAAAACATAGTCTTTGTGACCACTCGCAGAATGGAACGAAATGATGTCGCGCACACCGAAACTCCTTGATGTGGTCGCTTTGACCCTGGAACTACCCGAGCGCGGACTGGTTCAAGGGCAAGTCGGGACCATCGTCGAACTATTGGATGATAATGCCTATGAGGTCGAGTTCAGTGACGACCAAGGTCGGACCTACGCAAGCCTCGCGCTTCGACAGGCCCAATTCATGGTTCTCCACCATCGTCCGTTGATGGTCGCCTAACCGACAACGTTGGGATTAGTGATGGCCCCCCAAGACGTAGCCCGGTTTCTTCCACTCGTACCGGCGGTATTGGGATCTCCGCATCGGTATCTGTGGTCCTCGTACGACGCTGAGGCCGATGTCCTATACGTCAATTTCAAGAAACCCAGTCATGCGGACGACAGCGAACTCACCGACGACGACATTATCGTCAGGTATGAGGGCGAAGAGGTGGTCGGGCTGACCATCCTCCATGCCAGCCGACGTTAAGCACTCCGTATAACCAGCGATTGGACCATGCGTATCACCTATGATCCCGAAGTCGATGCGATGTCGATCGTATTTCGGGAAACCACGGTCACTACGAAGCACCTCGGCGAAGGGATCGCCGCCGACGTCGACGCCCAAGGGCAGCTCGCGGGGATTGAGATTCTTGACGCGGTAAAGCGCTTTGGCGGACGAGATACCCTGCGCCAACTTGTCGTCGAGGGGATCGGACCAGCCGTCGCCGCTCCGTCGTAAAGACCTCTTGCATGCGCCGGACCCCGCGCTGTCTTTTGTAAATCGTAATTCGTAATTCTCCCGCGTGATCGGTGGATCACGCGGCCCCGCCGATCACCCCTCACGTTATATCAATGGATGGAGCGCCTCTGCGCCCCCTCCGTACGCCGCCTTATGCCTTAGTGCCTAAATGCCTAGCACAAAGCGCCCGTACGAAACGAACCCACCGACAAAACGCTAAGCCTTTGTCGGTAAAACACTTATGAAAAGCTGCCCGGAAGAGCAAAGCCACCGAAAGCCACCAAGTGCCCGCGGGCTTGTCCAGGCGCGCCGGGACAGTCCGGCCTCCTCCGGCTTGTCCTGGTTTCGGCGTTTCGACTTTTCGGCGTTTCGGCTTTTCGATTTTTCGGCGTTTCTGTGTTTCTGCTTTCAGTGTTTCTGCGTTTTCACAGGTGCCAGATGTTGACACTCGCAATAAAACTGTACTCGCAAAACGAACCCATTTGACAGCCGTGATTCACAAACCAAAGCAAGAACGCCGCTCCCACTTGTCGCCGGTCGATTGCGCCCGCGGCTCGGATCGTTTGCTCAATTGGCATACGGGGTTGTCAGCCGTCACGTTCGGTGCGGGATCGTGTGGGGAACCCCCTGTTATCCCCCCTTAGCAAGGGGGGACGTGTTGTCCGCTTCCTTATGGACGCGGTTCGGATTAGCATTGAACCGTTGGGTTTATGAAAACGACACTGAATCTTCCCAATCGGATCACCGTCGCCCGCCTCGGTCTGGCGGTGGTCTTTTTTGTGTTGCTTTCGCAGTATTCCCAGCGTTCGCCCAAGCCGTGGATGCTCGACGCGGCGGCGGTGATGTTCATCGTGGCGGCGGCGACGGACATTTTGGACGGCTACATCGCCCGGAAGCGCGGGCTGGTCACGCCGCTGGGACGGGTGCTCGATCCGCTGGTGGACAAGATGCTGGTGTGCGGGGCGTTCATCCTCTTCGTCGGACCGGGGTTCGTGGACGAAACCGGGCACAACGTGACCGAATTCAAGGCCTGGATGGTGGTGGTGATCGTGGGCCGTGAGCTGCTGGTGACGGGGCTTCGTGGATTCAACGAGTCCGTCGGCAAGGAATTGGGGGCATCCATTCACGGTAAGCTGAAAATGTGGATTCAGAGCGTGGCCGCGCCTACGGTCTTGTTTATCGTGGCCCATGAGAACCAATGGTTTTCTTCCGAGGCCGCAACAGGGGCCAAGACCCTTTTGGTTTGGTTGACCGTTGCGGTCACCGCACTGTCCGCGGTTCATTATCTCGTGCAGTCGCGGCACATTCTGGAGGAGAGTGCTCCGGCTTGAGCGAGTTGACCTACCTTCAGGCCGTCGTCCTCGGAGTGGTGCAGGGACTTACGGAATTCCTGCCCGTTAGCAGCAGCGCGCATTTGGCCTTCGCCCAACGATGGATGGGACTACAGGCCGACAGCCGTTCGATGTTCATGTTCGACGCGATGTCGCACATCGGCACGCTCGTGTCCGTTGCGGTGGTTTTCCGGGAATCCATGGGTCGCTTCGCGGCTCAGTTCATTCGAGAATGCAGCGTCCGATGGACGGGGCATCGCAATGCGTGGAGGATCGCATTGTTGGGGATCGTCGCTTCCATTCCCACGGCAGCGCTCGGACTGGGATTCAAGGAGCGGCTCGAAGCGGACTTCGGGAGGCCGCGCTGGATCGGCGCTGAGCTTGTCGTGACCGGAGTTCTGCTCGCGGTCATGGCTTTCCTGCCGCGCGGACGACGCGGCATAAAGGCGTTCAAGTGGTGGCAGGCGGCGCTGGTGGGTATGGCCCAGGGAATCGCCATCGTTCCCGGCATCTCGCGCAGCGGGGCGACGATCTGCACCGCGGCCTTCTTCGGACTGCGCCGACGATGGGCGGCGGAGTTCAGCTTCTTCATCGCCTTTCCGGCGATCCTGGGGGGGACCGCAATCCAGTTCAAGGACATCCTTGCCCAGAATGAGGCGCTGGCAGCAGGGTTGCCGTGGGGACCCATCTTGGCGGGGAGCATCATTTCTCTGCTCATTGGTATTCTCTCGCTCAAATTGTTGGTGAAAGCCGTCATGCGCGCGAAACTACACTACTTTTCCTATTATTGTTGGGTTGTCGGCGTGTTGGTGATTACGAAGGTGTTGTAGTAGAGCAGCCGCCGTTACCATTTCCAATTTCCGATTAGAGAACAGCGATCGGAAGGGCTGAGGGGCTCAATTCGCGGCGATGGTGGGAGCGTCGGCGTGAATGGCCGCGGTTGTCTCGAATAGCCGCCGCGAGAACCGATCAGCGACGGATTGAAGCGGCTGGGCCAATACAAACAAGACCAGAAGGGTGGCGGCGCAGAAGTTCACCAAAACGATGCCCCCGAAGGGACTGCGAACCGCTGCACGGCCGTCGTCGCGCAGGGTCATTTGCACGACGATGCGTAAGTAGAAGTACAGACTGATGAGGGTGTTGAGCACGGCAGTGATCACCAGGAACCAGCCGAGAGCGGAGTCGAGGTTGCCCAATGCGACGAGGATCCACCATTTCCCGATGAAACCGGCAAATGGCGGCAGGCCGACGAGGGACATCAAGCAAATGACCATTGGAACAGCGAGCCAGGGGGCGCGGCGGATTAAACCGGTGAAGGCGTCTATGCGGTCACTGCCGGTGTCCCAGACGACCAGGGCGGTGACGCCGAAGGCGCCGAGGTTCATGAACAAATAGATCACGATGTAAACGAGCAGGGCGGTTAGACCGGAGGTGTTTCCCCGCGAATCAGGATGAAGGAATACGGCGCAGGCCATCATCATGTAGCCGGCGTGGGCGATGGAGGAATACGCGAGGAGGCGTTTAACGCTTCGCTGTTTGTAGGCGGCGAAGTTGCCCACGGTGCAGGTGACGGCGGCCATGATTCCGATCGTCCAGGCGAGTGGGTGGATCAGGGAGACGGCTGCCGGAGCGTCGACCGCGGCGCAGAAGGTCAACACCAAACGGGTCAATAGGATGAGACCCGCGGCCTTGCTCACCACGCTGAGCCACGTCGTGACCTCGATCTTCGCCCCTTCGAAGGCGTCCGGACACCAGAAATGGAAGGGGACGGCGGAAATTTTGAAGGCGATCCCGGCGAAGAAACAGAGCAGTCCGGCGATGGTGAGCAACCGATTATCGCCGACGGTGAGTTGGGAGACGACGTACTGGGCCACATTGGCGACGCTGAGGCTTCCGACCAAGCCATAGAGGAGGCTGGCGCCGTAGAGCATGATCGCGGCGCATACGGCGCCGAAGATCATGTATTTGAGCGAGGCCTCGGCCCCGAGACGATCGCGCTTGTCAAAGCCGACCAAGGCGTAACTCGGCAATGAGGCGACCTCGATGGCGACGACGATCATCAGCAGGTTCGCAGTACTGACCATGAGGGCCATTCCCAGTGCGCTTCCCAGAAGCAAAACGAAGAACTCCGGCGCGTTGCGCTCGGTCTTGGCGGAGCCGAGCCACCAGAGGTAGGTTATTGCCGCCAAAAATGCGATCAGAATGATTTGAAAACAGGCGGAGAGATTGTCGGCGACGAGCAAGCCGGCGGCCGGTTGCGTCGATAGGCCACTGAAGCCGCGCGTGGCGACGGTGTCGGCGACGCGAATCGCCAACACGAATGCCGCGACGATGCCGAGAGAGGCCGTTATGGCGATGACCCGCGGGCTTCGGCCCACGACCAACGGACACGTCACTACAGCTAACATGGTGGCTGTCAGTGTAAGGATCGGTGAGAACAGGAAAAGATGTTCACCGATGGGGATGTTAGTCCAAAGCGTCATGCCGAGTAAGCTCGAAATAAGGGTCTACGTATGGGGAACATATCACGGTGCTCCAACGGCCTTGGTCACGTGAGTCAGTAGGACATCCAAAGTGCCGTTGGTGAAGTTGAACACAGTTTGCATGGGAAGTACGCCCAGTGCGATGCACAGGACTGCCATGGGAACGAGAATGAACGTCTCCCGCCCGCTGGCATCCGGATAGTCGGCGTATTCCTCGCGCTCTTTGCCCAGGTAAACGCGACGTATGAGCCAGAGGATATACCCGGCTGTCAAAATCACACCGGCGGCGGCGAGAATGGCCATGGGGTAGGCCCAACTGTACTTCGCGCCGGCTTGGAATGTACCCAGTAAAACCCACACCTCACCAATAAATCCACACAGGCCGGGTAGACCCAAGGAGGCGAAGAACCCGATCGTCGCCAAAGTGCCGTATTTGGGCATAGTAAGCCACAGTCCGCCGAAGCGGTTGATTTCCCTATGATGGGCGCGCTCGTAAATCACGCCGACCAGAAAAAAGCACATCGGTGAGCTAATGCCGTGGGCGATCATTTGGAACATCGCCCCTTGGAAACCGGCCTGGGTCATTACCGCTATTCCTAGGAGCACATATCCCATGTGCGAAACGGAACTATAAGCGACAAGTTTCTTAAAATCAGTCTGTGCCATGGCGCATAGTGCACCGTAGAGAATGCTCACCACGCCGATGACTGCGAGGGTGAATGCCCAAGTTTGGGCCCCGACGGGAAAGATCGGATAGCACAGACGAAGGAACCCGTAACCTCCCATTTTCAGCAGGACTCCGGCGAGGATCATGCTGATCGGGGTCGGCGCTTCTACGTGTGCGTCGGGCAGCCACGTATGCACGGGTACGCAAGGTAGTTTGATTGCAAACCCGATGAACAAAAACATGAACATCAGCGGAGCGAACTTGAAGCCCAAAAACAGCGTGCTTGAGGCCGCGAAGTATTTCTGAATGACCGGATTGGTGGCCAGCTCGATTAGGTCGAAGGTTCCGTAGGATAGGACCGTTTTTTCGGCAGCGCGGTAGAGGCTAGGGACCGTCCCGCCGGGGGCAGCGTGGACTGCGGCGTCACTGTAGAAGTACATGGCCACGAGTGCGACCAGCATGAGAACGGAGCCGGCGAGGGTGAATAGAAAGAACTTGATGGCGGCGTATTCTTTCCTCGCTCCGCCCCAGACGCCAATCAGGAAGTACATGGGAAGAAGCATAACTTCCCAGAAAATGTAAAAGAGGAAAAAGTCCAAAGACACGAATACGCCCAGCATCCCCGTTTCGAGCAAGAGAAAAAGAATGAAATAGGCGCGGGGGCCTTTGTTGATGTGCCAGCGATCAAAGTTCCAACTGGCAAGGCAAGCGAGAAAACAAACAAAGGTTGTCAGTATCAAGAGGGGGAACCCCAGGCCGTCGATGCCGAGAAAATATTCGATGGTGAGTTTGCCCGGCAGTTCAATCCAGGCAGCGCGTTCGACGTGGTGAAGCGTGCCGTAGGTGCTGCCGAAGACGGATTTCGCACCGGCCGTGTCGCCCCCGCCTAGGAATGTGTTGAAGAGCGTCAACGACAGGAGCAGGGTAGCCAAAGTTGCGAGCACGGCGATCGTCCGGGCCTGACGCTTGGGGGCAAACAGGCACAGCAGGGCGCCGATGGCGGGAATGAAAACGATCCACGAAAGGATATTGTTCATGTTTAGGCTACAACACTTAGCGGATCGCCGGGGTCGCGAGTGCCGCGACCGATGCGGACGAACCGGAACCATAGATCAAAATCAACACCATCGCCACCGTGGCAACGCCGGCGGCGAACAATACGTAATTGCGAATTCGCCCGGTCTGCAGGCCGCGGACGACATCCGAGAAATCCATCGAGGTCTTGGCCACACCGTTGACAATGCCGTCCACGCCCTGGTTATCCAGGATCAGGCCTGAAAAGGCGGCGAAGCGCTCGGTCGCGCTTGCCAAGATGTTAAAGACCAGATCGACGAACCAAGTGTCGATGAGTCGGCATATTCCGGCAAGGAGGATACAACCCTTCACCCACACGAGGTCGTACACTTCGTCGAAGTAGTATTTGTGCTCCAGAAGGGTGTAAAGGGGACCAGCCGCGCGCTTGATACGGTCGGCGGCAGCAAGTCCGCGGCCGTAGATGGCGATTGCGACGATGAAGCCGACGATGAAGGCTCCACCGACGCCGAGCTTGAGCCAGTGGTGGGCGGCGTTAATGGCGGAGGTGTATACATGGCCATCAGTGGCGAGGACAAGCGGCGCGGCCGTAGCGGAAATCGAGGCATCGGCCATCAATGGGCGGAAAAGGAAATAGCTGGAAACGACCGTGCCGATCGCCAGCACCGCAAGCGGGATATACATCAAGGGGCTTTCGTGGGCGTGGTGATGCACATGCTCGTCACGCGGTTTGCCCATAAAAGTCATCCACCAGCAACGCATCATGTAGAACGGAGTGACGTAGGCGGTGAAGAGGGCGAGGTAGAACATCCATTTCGGGAGGGCTTTGATGCCTTTGAAAATGGACGACTTGTCGAATTCACCGTGCGGGATGGGGCGAGCGTGAGTGGGGGCGGGGGCGCTGACGAGGCGCAGGTTCGAGCGCCCGTTATCAGAACCCGGAGCGTCAGCGACGGGCCAAGACCCCTCGCTCGCGCTCGGGGTTCGGATTGACGCATGGTCGTCCTTGGATTCGTGGGCCTCGTGCTTATTGTATTCGTCCCATTCGAATGTGCGCGTGTAGGCGACGGCGAGAATTTCGTCCTTGCTGAAGAAGCCGCCGAGTCCGAGTTGCGTTCCGGCTATTCCTGCCCCGGAGATTGCAAGAACCCCGACAAAGAACGTCCAGCAAGTCACGGGCATTTTGCGGCGCAGGCCGCCCATGCGGCGCATGTCCTGTTCATGGTGGCAGCCCTCGATCACCTGACCCGATCCGAGGAAGAGCATGGCCTTGAAGAAGGCGTGGGTGATGAGGTGGAACAGAGCGGCGATCCAAGCTCCGCAACCCAATCCGAAGATCATGTAACCCAGTTGCGAGAGCGTCGAGTAGGCGAGGCATTTCTTGATATCGGTCTGGACGATGGCGACTAAGGCCATGAGGAATAACGTGAGGCATCCGATGGTGGCGACGAAGATCAGCGCGTCGGGGGTCATTAAACGGAAGACACGAGCGACGAGATAGACGCCCGCCGCAACCATCGTCGCGGCGTGGATCAAGGCGCTGACCGGGGTCGGGCCGGCCATCGCGTCGGGCAACCACACGTGCAACGGGAACTGGGCGCTCTTGCCCATCGCCCCACAGAACAGGCCGATGCCCATAATGGTCGCGAGCGACCATCCCCAAAGCGTATAGCTACTCGCGAAAATGCCCGATCCGGCGGCGAACTGCCCTGCGAACTTTGCCGCAGCTTGATCCAGGTCTAATGTCTGCAATTGAAAGTAAACCAGCATTAATCCGACGAGAAAACCGAAGTCTCCGACGCGGTTGGTAACGAATGCCTTGATCGCGGCGCGAGAGGCGTAGGCCCTGTCGAAGTAGTAGCCGATCAGCAGATAACTGCACAGCCCGACCAATTCCCAAAAGATGAACAAGAACAGTAGGCTGCTGCTGACCACCAGGCCCAACATGCTGAAACCAAAGAGTGAGAGGTAGGCGAAGAAACGGCTGTACTTGCTTTGGTGATCGACCTCGTCGCTATGCCCGGCCATGTAGCCGACGCTGAAGAAGAAAATCCAGAAGGCGATGAACGTCACCATGAAATACATGGCCACGGTGAGGGAATCGAGCTTGACCCCGATGGTGACGGGGACGGTGCCGAGGTTTGCCCAGTGGAAACGAAGGGCGTTGGCAGTCAGTTCGGCGGTCTTGCCGGTTTTGAGTACGCTGAGCCAGCCAATCAGAACATACGTTGCGCTGACGAGCGGCACGCCCATACCCAAGACGACAGCGGTCCAACCGGCGGCTGGTTTGCCGAGCTTGGGACCCCAAAAAACCAGGAGCCAAAAGCTCACCAGCGGCGAGAGGATGCCGAGAGCGAGGGCAAGTTCGTAGGAGTGTTCGGTCATCGGTTAGCCGGCATCACCACCGCTGACACAGCAGTGGCACACGGGTTCTTCATCCCTGCAACCGGGTGGCTGTGTCCACGTCTACGGTCGACAGATTCTTGTACACGTTAATGCAAATACCTACCGCTAACGCGGCTTCGGCTGCCGCAAGGACGATTACGAACAAGGCCGTGATCTGCCCATCCAATCGACCCGGCCCCAGGTAACGATCGAAGGCGACCAGGTTCACGTTGGCGCTGTTTAGGACCAATTCGACGCCGATGAGGATCCCGATAGCGTTTCGCTTGGTCATCATGGTGAAGAGACCGGCGGCGAAGAGCACGGCGGCAACTACCAGATAATGTGTCAATCCGATGGTCATGTCGTCTTCCTGCACGGCCTCAAAGTTCGAAGACTGAAGTGAGAAGTGTGAAGACTGAACAAACTGCCATTTCTAACTTCACACTTCTCACTTCTATCTTCGATCGAATCCGCTCGCGGCTCTGATTACTCTTCCTGGCGCGCCAAATGCGCGGCGCCTACCATCACAATCATCAACAAGACGCCTGCGACTTCAAACGGTACCAGGTAGGTCGTCAGCAGTCGTTCGCCGAACGCCGCGACCGTCGCTCCGGGGACGATACCCTCGGCGCTGGACCAAACGGTCCGGGCGAGCACCGTACACAGTGAGACAACTAGCGCCAGGCAGACCACTGCGGCGGCGATTAATTCCACCTTGGGCGGATCGAAGCGCACCCACGGCGATTTACTCGTGAGCATGACGCCGAAAACCAGCAGCACCAATGTTCCACCGGCGTAGATGATCAACTGGATCGCCCCGAGGAAGTTGGCTGCCAAGAGAAAATACAGCATGGCGACCGACCCCAGGCCGGCGAAGAGCCAGACGGCCATGCGGACGATGTTCTTGGCGATGCACACGCCCAAGGCGGAAAGCACCACGCCTCCGGCGACGGTGTAAAACAAAAACGCTTCGAGCAGGCCGCCGGGCGCTGCTGCCTTTGTCGATTGTGCCATATCGGTAGGTAAGCTCGCCCAAACCACCGTGCTTGAGAACCCGAGCCACGTTGCAATGCACGCGGCGAGTAGGGGGCATCGTCGCCGGTCAGAGCCGCGAGCGGAAGCGAGCGGACGGCGATCGTATCGCTTCCGCTCCACGCTCTGATCGCATTGCGATGGGCAAAATGTCCGCATTTATGACCCTGGCAGCGCATCGACGACGAGGTTTCCGACCAAGCGTCGTCGATGATAGAAGCCGTACGCGGCGATGGCCGGAAACATCAGGGCGAAGACCGCACCGATCCCGCCCACGAGCCAATTCGAAAGCCGAGCGAACGTCGCCCACGACGTGTCGCCCGAGGTTGACGCCCACACCCACAACGTGTTGCCGAGCAGCAGGACCATCGTCAGGGGCAACAACACTTGTACACAACTGTAGAGCACTTGGTCAATGCGGATTCGCGGCAAGGTCCAGCGAAGCCAAATCTGGACGTACAGGAAGAAAACACACTTGGCGACGAACCAAACCGGCCCCGCAAAGAGAAGCCCGTTGACTCCGCGTGCGAAGACGCCTCCGCCCAGCGAATCGCTGACCGAGGCGGCCCATGACGAGGGTAGCGGCGAGTTCCAGGCCCCAAGGAAGAGGATGACCGCCAGACCGCAGACCACGAACATGGCCGCGTACTCGGCAAAGAAGAAAAAACTCCAACGAATGCCGGAATACTCGGTATGGAATCCGGCGACGAGCTCGCTTTCCGCTTCCGGCAGGTCGAACGGCGCTCGCTTACAGCTTGCCAAGGAGGCGATGAAATAGCTAACGAAGGCTAAGAGAGCGAAGGGGTTGCTGAAGGCGAGCCAAGAGAACCATCCGTCGGACTGGACATCGCCGATCTTACGAAGGCTGAGCGAGCCGACAGTCACGACGGGCACCAACAGGGCCATGCCCATGGGGATTTCGTAGGAGACCATCTGACAGGCCTCACGCATCGCTCCGTACACGCTCCATTTGTTGTTCGACGCCCAGCCCGCGAGGATCACGCCGATCACTTCGATGCCGAGCACACCGAGGGTGAAGATGAGGGCGACGTCCAGTTCGCGGAATACATAGGTCGCGCCGAAGGGAAGGGCGACGAAGGCCAAGGCCGACGGAATAATCGCGAGGTAGGGGGCCAAGCGAAAGAGAACGGCGTCGGCGTCCTTGGGGATGAGATCCTCCTTGAGGAGGAGCTTGATTCCGTCGGCGGGGGATTGGGACCAGCCGTGCCAACCGCCGACGCGCATGGGTCCGAGCCGCGATTGAATCCGGCCCGCGACTTTTCGCTCCCACCAGATGGTGTAGACGGGGACGAGGCTAAAGAGGCCGATGAGGGCGCCGAGACCGACCAGATCGCGGACGATCCCGAATTGCAGCGGCCAAAGGAGGTATTGCAACAAGCCGGAAAACGATGCGACCCAGCCGCCGCTTTGCTCAACGAGCGGCCCGATCATCGAGGGGGTCAAGCCCCAGGTAGATGGCGAAGAATAACCATAAGGCGTCGGGGGCGTCATCCCACCTGCTACAGCCGGACCGAGGATGTGGAGGTCGATGTAGGCGAAGACTAGGGCGTGGAGCCAGACGACGAAGCACGTCCCGATCACTGCGCCGATCAGAATCAATCCCGCGAAGCGGGCCACGAACGGTCCGACCGTACGGTAAAAACCGACGGCCATGTTCGCGATGAGTCGCGAGACCGGGCCGTACTCGACCCGACGGGTAGGCTGCCAGGGTACGGAAAACTGAGTCAAAAGCTCACTCCAACCACCCGACCGCACGGGGGTTCGTGAAGAATCGCACGAATGGTAGCAAGGGTCAATCGGTTACGAAAGGGAGCTGAGGCCGGCGTCAACATGGCTAGTGATCGAACGAGGGGTCTACCGATCCACCTCGCCCATGACCACGTCGATGGAGCCGATGATAGCGGGGATGTCGGCCAGGAGGACGTTCCTACACACGTGGGTGGTGATGGAGAGATTGCAGAAGCACGGGCCTCGGGCTTTGACGCGGCTGGGGATGGCGGAACCGTCGCCGGTGATGAGGAAGCCGAGTTGACCGCGAGCGCCTTCGACTTCGACGTAGACCTCGTTGGCGGGGAGCTTGAGGTTCGTACACTTGGGAGCGCGGAAATCGCCGGAAGGTAACTGGTCAAGGGCCTGGCGGATGATCCGCACCGATTGGGTCATCTCCAGCACGCGGACGTAGTACCGGCTCCAGGAGTCGCCGACGATCACCCCGTGGGGGATTTCACCGTTCCCACCAGTTCGACCGATGGGCACGTCGAAATCGTATTTTTCGTAACCGTCATAGGGCAGGACTTTCCTCAAATCCCAGCGGATGCCGCTCGCCCGCAGGCACGGGCCGGTGAGTCCCCACGCGAGCGCGTCCTGCAAGGAAATGATCCCGACCTTGCTGGTGCGCTTCACGAAAATGTGGTTGAAGCTCAGGAGGTTGTTGTAGTCGTCGATTTTGGTCCCGAAATAGTCGAGGAATTCGCGGCAGCGGTCGATCCAACCATCGGGCAGATCGTCGTGAGCCCCGCCGATGGTGAGGTAGCTGTAGGTTAGCCTTGCCCCGCAGGCAGCCTCGAAAAGATCGAGGATCATTTCGCGCTCGCGGAAACAGTACAGAAACGGCGTGAACGCCCCCATGTCCAAGCCATAGCACCCTAGGGAGACCAGGTGTGAGGCGATGCGGTTCAATTCCGCGAAAATCACACGGATCGCTTGGCCTCGTGGGGGGACTTGAATGCCGCAAAGCCGCTCAACGGCCAAGGCGTACCCCTGGTTGTTGTTCATCCCGGCCAGGTAATCCATACGGTCGGTATAGGGAATGAACTGGTATGGCTGGAGGTTCTCGCCGATCTTCTCCGCACAGCGGTGGAGGTAGCCAATATGCGGGATCGCTTCGAGCACCATCTCGCCGTCGGTGCGGAGGACGATCCGCAGCACGCCGTGGGTCGAAGGATGCTGCGGACCCATGTTGACCAGCATCTCCTCGGTCCGCAGGTCGCCTTGCGCGGAGCGGTCGAGGTCGAGCATTAAGTCGGGTTGGGATTCGAGAACGGTTTCTGCCATTCGATCAATTCATCCATTTCCGAGCCGCAAGCGTTAGCCCGCGCGACCTGAAGGTCGCGGCTCGGGTTAGTGTCGCGGGTTGGTCAGTTCAAACTCCGTGGTGGCGGGGATGCCGTGGTATTCCAGCGGAAACTTGTAGTCTTTTCGCAAGGGATGGCCGTCCCAGTCGTCCGGGCAAAGGATACGCCTCAAGTCGGGGTGGCCTGTGAAATCAATACCCATCAAGTCGTAGGCTTCACGTTCGTGCCAGTCCGCTGCCGGCCACACGTGCGCGACCGACGGGATGACGGGGTTGTTGCGGTCCGTCACAACGCGGACCGCGAATACATGTGTCTGCGTGCACAGTTCCGTTGGACGTTCCATCGGCACGTGGTACAGATCGTACACGCACGCGAGCTTATCGTCGGCCAGAAGGTCCAGGGAGGAGATGCAGCGCAGGACGTTGAATCCTAGGCGGGGATCGTCGCGTAGCACCATCGCCACTTCCGGCCAGCGGTCGGCGGTGATTCGCGCGTATGGGTGGCCGCCTTCGAGGACGGTGTCCTCAATTACGTTGCCGAAGCGGTCCTTTAATAGCTTACAAATCTCTTCCGGGGGCATTCAATCCTCGCGACTCGAAACTTTCTCATAAAACATTCCCATGTTCCGCGATACTTCCGCTATCGTCGTTTTCTAGGGGCGGTGCGGCGGCCTCGGCCGTTGGCGACGGTCTCGATCGACGCAATATGAAGAAACGGCACGTGCGCCCAGCGCTCGCCGTCGGGGAAGACCACAAAGACCTCGGACTTGAGGAGCGCCGCGGAGTTGGGGCTAACCACCTCGTAGGTCTTCCCGCTGCTCATGATTAGGCGAAACGGCAGAAACGGTTCGCGATTCAACAGCTCTTGGATGTTTTCAGGGGTTGTGCTCATACTCAAACTCTGCCGCAGCTCGGCTTAGTTTAACGCCAATTCCTTCACCTTGGTCATGAGCGTTTTCGCTCGCGTCTGGTGGCGGATTTTGTCCTGCAATCGCATCAAGCCTTCGAGCAGCGCCTCCGGTCGCGGGGGGCAGCCGGGGATGTAGATGTCCACGGGCACTACGAGATCGACGCCCTTCACGACATGGTAGCCGTGCTTGAAGTAAGGGCCGCCGCCTACGGTGCAGGCACCCATGGCCATCACGTATTTCGGTTCGGGCATCTGGTTGTAAAGTCTCTTGAGGCGACTGGCCATTTTGTAGGTTACGGTGCCTGCGACGATCATCAGGTCGGATTGCCGTGGAGTAGCACGGAAGGCGCCGGCCCCGAATCGGTCGATGTCGAATCGCGAGGCGCCCACGGCCATCATCTCAATCGCGCAGCAGGCGAGACCGAACGTCATCGGCCAAATGCTGCTGCTGCGACCCCAGTTGATGGCCCAGTCCAAGGACGTGACGATCAATCCTTCTTCAAAACGGTTTTCGATCCAGCTCATTGTGTGACTCCGCGCGGGCTGAAACCCGTGCTCTGACTATCCGCTCGCTCCCGCTCGCGGCTCTGATTGGGGCGGCGAGTCCAGCGCCGAATCGCGATTCTGGCCGGTGCATGCACGGACCCAGTTCAAATAGCCTGACTTCCATTCATAAAGGAATGGTATGGCGATCAATAGAAAAAAGACCAAGAACGCCCAGAAAGCTGGTGCGCCCATGTCCTTGAAGACCACCGCCCAAGGCCAGAGCAGCGCCACCTCGACATCGAACACGATGAACACCAGCGCGACGGTGTAGAAGCGCAGGTCGAACTGAACCCAACTGTTGCCGATAGCCGGTTCTCCGCATTCGTAGGTGGTGGACTTCTCCGGATGTGGCATCGTGGGGCGGACAATCTTCCCGATCAACAGACCGCCGAACACGATCCCAAAGCCCGCGAAGGTGAACAACAACATTCCCAACACCAATTCGAGGTTGGTATTGCCGTAGGCGGAAGCTGGTGAGGCAGTTGCCGCCAGATCGGATAACACGACGATTGTTGCTGTTGCTAATGATGCTGTCATGAGAGTTCTCTACGCCTTTGGGTCGAGCGCCTTGACCATCTCTTGACGGCGACGCTTGTTGTCGTTGGATAATTTATCCTGCGAGTGGACGAAGTCGATCCACTCTCGTTTTCGCGTTTTCGCCCAATCCGGCAACCGGTCGTCGTCCTTTTGCATCCAAAGCGGCTGCGGCGTCTGCAACCCCTTCTTCGCAAGGTCGGTGAACTCCACGATCATGCTCTCGCGGTCGTAGCCCGACATATCGTGGAGGTTGCCCATGTGAATGCAATCGGTCGGGCAGGGATCGACGCATAACGCGCAAAACATGCACTTTGCATAGTCGATGGCGTAACGGGTCATCAACCCGCCGGCGGCGACGTTCGTCTCTTTGTCGATCTTCCGCGGGCCGGTCTTCTCGATGTAGATGCAATCGACCGGACAAGCCTTTGCGCATAGGTCGCAGGCAATACACTTCTCAATCTCGAAAAAATGGATGCCGCGATAGCGCGGTTGCAGCGCCGGTGCGACGTCAGGATATTGCAGCGTGACCGTTTTGGCGAAGCAGTATTTCAGCGTAATCCGCATCCCCACGAGGATCGAGTAGACGGTGCGCCAGATATTGTAGAAGTAGTCGCGAGCGGGGCTATTGATGTTCATCGTGCCGGTCTGAATCCCTTCTGGTTAACCGTCAACGCGCACCACGCGTCCACATCCCGAATCCGTCGAGCAAGCGGCAGTGTTATAGCATCGCAAACTGTAAACAGCAACACCACTAATCGTCATTGCAGCGGTTCGATTACCCGGCTTTGGAGCGTTCGACGCCAAGCAAGCGAAGGCGCAAGAGATTGAAGGCTGTCTTGCAACTTCGGTCCCGAATTTCGTCGCGGGTTAAATGATCGCCGCAGAGTACGCGGAGGGTTTCGACCCCGGCTGAGTGCGCCAAGCCGATGTAGACCAGTCCTACGGGTTTTTCGGGCGGGCTTCCGCCGCTGGGCCCGGCGATGCCGGTAATCGACAGAGTATAATCGGATCCGGCGGCTAGGCGACAGCCGATCGCCATCGCTTCTGCGGCCGGTTCGCTCACAGCGCCATGTCGTGATATCAGGTTCGCGGGCACGCCCAAAAGCTCGACCTTCGCGGCGTCGGCGTAGGTAACGTAACCGCGTAGGAAGTAGGCGCTACTGCCGGAGATGTCCGTCAAACGCTTGGCCAACAAACCGCCGGTGCAAGATTCCGCGGTTGCGATGGTCTTGTGTTTTTCAATCAGCAGGCGAGCTACGACGGCTTCGAGCGTGTCATCGCCCTCGCCGAAGACGACCGTACCCAGTCGCCTGCGGATCTCGTTGATGTCGGCTTGCAAAAGCTCGCGAGCTTCCTCCGGAGATGCGCCCTCGGCGAGCGCGCGGACGCTCAAAATGGCTTGGGAGGCCGTCGTTCCGATTGAGGGGTTTCGTCCCCGCTGCATAAAGTCGGAAAGAATTTCGCCGAGTTTGGCCTCGCTGATTCCGAAGCAGAGCAGTCGGGCCGATGCGATCGTCGCGCCACCGGCTGCGGCGTGCAATTCCGGGAGAACCGTCGCATGGAACATGACCTGCATCTCTGCCGGGATTCCTGGGAAGGCGTAGAGGCTTCGATCGCCCTGGATCAGCCGAATGCCGGGGGCGGTACCGCGGGGATTGGGGATGACCTCACACCCTCGCGGGATCATCGCCTGACGACGGTTGGATTCCGGCATGGAGCGTTGCCAACGCTCGAAAAGGGCGCGGATTTGCGTCAAGGCCCCTGCGTTTTCCACCAGCGGTACACCCAGGGCCGCGGCGATCGCCTCTCGGGTAATGTCGTCCAGCGTGGGACCAAGCCCGCCGGTGATGATGACCAAGTTCGCCGCTTCGAATGCTCGCCGGATCACGGGGACCAGTTGGGCCACCTCATCACCCACGGTTACGTGCTCGACGACGTGAACACCCACGGGTGTGAGTTGCGATGATAGCCAGGCCGAATTCGTGTCCACGCATTGGCCGGTGGTCAGCTCGGTGCCGCAACTGATGATGACGGCGTCCATGGGTGGCAGACTATCACGCCACCCGATGAGCACAACCAACTCGTGATAGCGAAGCGGCGGGGGTGCCGATATAGTCCCAGAGACGGACGGATGCTCCAAAACGCGGGACGACGATGGTGCAACGTACCCAACGAACATTGCGAAAAAAGACGCAGCGTAAGCGGCATGTGCGGTTGTTGCTGACCTGCATCGGTCGGCGGGTGGAGCTGCTCCGCGCTTTCAAACGGGCGGGCGAGTCTCTGGGCATCCGGCTGGAGATTCACGGGGCCGACGCGACGCCGCTGTCGCCCGCGATACAGCTTGTCGATCATCCGCACATCGTGCCGGACATAGACAGCGGCAAGTACATCGACGCGCTCGCGGACATCGTACAACGCGAGAAGATTGATCTGCTGATTCCGCTGATCGACTCGGAATTGCCGGCCATTGCGTCCGCAGTTGAACGATTCTCGGCGTTGGGTTGCCGGGCGTTGATTTCCTCGGAGTCGGTTGTCCAGGTCTGTCGGGACAAGCTGCTGACCTACCGTAAGCTCACGGAGGCGGGAATCGACACGCCTACGACCTCGCTTTGGATAGCGGTGGTTGAGCAGAAGAGACATCGCTTTCCGTATTACCTCAAGCCGCGATCCGGCAGTGCGGCCAAGGGGAATTACGTGATTCGCACGCTTGACGAGCTGCAAGCCCTTGGGCCACTGGTCCAGGGTGCGATCGTGCAGGAGTTCGTCGAAGGTGCAGAGCACACCCTGGACATGTACGTCGATTTCGAGAGACGGGTGCGCTGCGTGGTCCCGCGAAAGCGGCTCGAGGTGCGGACGGGTGAAGTCAGCAAGGGGTTGATCGTAAAGGATCCCGCCATCATGGCCGTCGGACACCGTGTTGCGGAGATGCTCGGCGAGTGCCGGGGGGTCATCACGATGCAATGTATCGTCACCCCTCAGGGGCGGATTCGGGTCATTGAAATCAATCCTCGCTTCGGCGGTGGAGCACCGCTATCCATCCATGCCGGGGCGGATTTTCCGAAGTGGATCCTTCAGGAATTGTTGGGGCAGAGGCCGCGGATCAACCCTACCGGCTTCCGCGACGACGTGGCCATGCTCCGCTACGACGAGTCGGTGTTTGTGCAGAAAGCGTCGAGGGAGTTACAAGTTACGAATTACAAGTTACAAGACAAGCGTGTTGCCGAGCATCGAAGTAAACTTTTTCGTAACTCGTAACTGGTAACTCGTAACTCGTAATTAGTTCGCCATGTCTTCCATCGCCGCAGTCGTTTTCGATCTGGACGACACTTTGTACGCAGAGCGGGATTACGCGTACAGCGGTTTCGCAGCCGTCGCGGAGGCGTTCGCAGACCGACTTGGTGATCCGCGTGACGCAGCGGCGAGGATGCGACGGCTTTTCGATTCCGAGCATCGGCCCCGCGTCTTTAACGCCCTCCTCACCGAACTGGGGCTGATCGAAGAATTCAAGTTGGTTACGGCGATGATCGAAGTTTACCAAGCCCATCGGCCAACCATCCGATTGTATGACGACGCGGAGGAGTTATTGAAAAAACTGCGCCCGGAGTACCGCCTTGGGTTGCTGACGGACGGCCGGTCGTCGAAGCAAGGGCTGAAGATCGTCGCGTTGGGGCTTCGTGACCGCTTCGATGCGATCCTCATTACGACTGAGCTTGGCCCGGGGTTCGCCAAGCCAAGTTTGCGGCCGTTCGAGTTTATCTCCACCTGCCTTCAGGTGGTGGGAAGCCGGTCGGTCTACGTCGCGGACAACCCTGCCAAAGACTTCGTAGCCCCCAACGCTTTGGGTTGGATGACGGTGCAAATCCGGCGTGCCGACGGCGTGTATTCCGACCAAAAACCTGTCCCCGGCGGCGAACCCTATCAGGTGATCGAAACCCTGGACCACCTACTCGACCTGTTGAGCAAACTGCGACCTCGTTGAAAATGGCCAATCGGATAGCGGGATGGGAAAACCTGGCGGCCACTCCGTGGGTTGAAGTTCAGAGGTTGAACCACTAGAATCCGTGCCGGGCATGCCTGACTGCCTGGATCCCTGCGGGCTGGACCCGCGACTTGGATTCCGCACCCACGCGGCCCGATGGGGCCGCCGACCGGAAAAGAACACCCGACGAGCCGTATGGCAAAAGTACGTAAAAAGCTCGGTGAGACGCTGGTCGGCTGGGGCATTATCGACGCCAACGCCCTAGCCGATGCCTTAGCATTCGCCAAGGAGCACAACAAGCGTATCGGGGAAGCCCTGGTCGAGTTGGAGCTATGCACCGAGGACGACGTAATCAAGGCCCTGGCCACGCAGTTCGGCCTGGAATACATCGACCTGGACAAGCACGCCGTTGACCGCGAGGTTCTTGGCCTGATCCCCGCGAAAATGATCGAGGACTACTCGGTCCTACCACTGGGTGAGGACGGCCCGCGTCTGAAGGTCATCATCACCGACCCGCTGGACTTGGAGACCCTGGACTTACTACGGTTCAAGCTGGGCCGTGAGATCGTTCCGACGCTGGCCCCGCTGAGCAAGGTGAAGCGGTTCATCGACAAGTTCGTGAACCCCCAGGGCGACGTACTCTCACAAACGATGGCGAGCATCGACCTCCAGGCCCCGGAAGAGGACGCCGAGATCGGGAGCAAGACGTTACAGGCGGAAGAGGGCGACGCCCCGATCGTCCGCCTAGTGAATCTGCTCATCACGGAAGCGGTCCACACACGAGCCAGCGACATCCACGTTGAGCCGATGAAGGATCGTGTGCGGGTGAGATACCGTATCGACGGCGTCTGCCACATCCGAGACGACATCCCGAAGCACATGCAGGGCGCGGTCGGCACGCGGTTAAAGATCATGTCGGGGATGGACATAGCGGAGAGACGCGTGCCGCAGGACGGTCGTATCAAAATGAAGATCGGCGGCGGCAGCATCGACTTTCGCGTGAGCGCCCTCCCCGCGTATCACGGGGAGAGCATGGTCCTTCGTATTTTGCGCCCCGATTCCGTGAAGGTGGGTATTCCCGCCCTCGGTTTCGCCGAGGACGACTATCAAAAGTTCCTGAAAATCATCCACCGTCCCAACGGCATCTTTCTGGTGACCGGTCCGACGGGTAGCGGAAAAACGACGACGCTCTATGCGGCGCTGCAAGAACTCAACCGCCCGGACAAGAAGATCATCACGGCAGAGGACCCGGTGGAGTACAACTTCACGGGCATGAACCAATGTCAGGTGAAGGACGATATCGGCCTAACCTTCGCCAAGATCCTCCGGGCCATGCTGCGACAGGCCCCGAACATCATCCTGGTCGGCGAGATCCGTGACCGCGAGGTGGGCGACGTAGCCATCCAAGCCGCGCTCACCGGCCACTTGGTGTTCAGCACTCTCCACACCAACGACGCCCCCTCGGCGATCACCCGGTTGATCGACATGGGGATCAAGCCGTTCCTGGTAGCTAGCTCCATTCAAGCGATCATGGGCCAACGGCTGATCCGCGTAATCTGCACGGAGTGTAAGGTGGAGGATCCCAACCCTAATCCGCGTACGCTTAAGCTCCTCGGGTTCACCGAAGCGGAGCTGGCCGGGAAGACGATCTGGAAAGGTGCGGGCTGCAAGCGCTGCGGCGGAACGGGATATCGCGGCCGGGTAGGCGCATTTGAAATGATGACCATGAATTCCCAAATCCGCGACCTGGCGTTTAACCGGTCGACGACGACTCAGCTTCGTGCTGCAGCCAGGGCGAGTGGCATGCGCTCGATTCTGGAGGACGGCAAATTAAAGATACTACGAGGTGTGACCACCCCGGAGGATCTGCTTCGGGTAACGCAGGCAGAGGGCGTCATGGCGGAGACGGCGTAGCAGCGGGCGAGGACAAAAGCAATGGCGACCATCCACATCGACCGTTTGTTGGAGACGGTCATCAAGCAGGGAGCTTCCGACCTGCACATTACCGTTGGGCGACCACCGGTCATCCGCTTGCACGGGCATTTGCGGTCGTTGGAGACTAAGGTCCTCACCCCCGAAGATACCACGGCGCTCATGAAGGCGATCACGCCGGAACGCAACCAGCAGGAGTTGCAGGAAGAGGGCGGGACCGACTTCGCGTTTGCGTTCGGGGACGCCGGGCGATTCCGTGTGTCCGTCTTCAAACAAAAGGGCAACATCGCGATCGTACTGCGTCTGATCCCGGCCAAGTTGCTGTCCTTTGAGGACATCGGGCTGCCGAACATCTGCCGGGCGTTGTGTCGGCGTCCCCGCGGGTTGTTTCTGGTTACCGGTCCGACCGGATCTGGGAAGACTACGACCCTGGCGACGATGCTCGATTACATCAACAAGAACCTCGACCGTCACATCGTATGCATGGAGGACCCGATCGAGTATTACCACGGCCACAAGAAATCGTTGATTAACCAGCGCGAGATCGGGATTGACGTACCCAGCTTCGGAGAGGCGTTGCGCCGCGTGTTGCGTATGGACCCCGACGTGATCCTGGTGGGCGAGCTTCGCGACCTGGAGACCATTGGGGCCGCCATCCGCGCCGCCGAAACGGGACATTTGGTGTTCAGCACTCTGCACACCACGGGGTGCCAGGGCACGATCAACCGAATCGTCGACGCCTTCCCCCATGAGCAACAGGAGCAGATTCGGATTCAGATGGCGAGCAACCTGATCGCGAGTTTGTCCCAGGCGCTGATTCCGCGGATCCCCAAGGGGATGGTGGCGGCGTATGAGTTTATGGTCACCACGCCCGCCATTGCCAACTTGATCCGCGAGAACAAGACGTTTCGAATCGACTCCGCGATTCAGACGGGGAAGAAATACGGCATGCAGTTGCTCGACGAGCATCTTTGGAACTTGTACGAGGCCGGCACGATCAACGCCGAGGACTGCGTGGACCGTTCCCGCGGTCCCGGGGCCATGCAGGATAAGATCGACGCTCATCGTCGCGGCTTGGACCTCGGCGCGATGGAAAAGAAGCCCGGTGATGAGGGCGGTGAGCCCGACGCGCCCACATTCAGGAGTTGAGAATCGCTTTATGGCCGACCGACCCACAACTCCCGTTACTGCTAAACCCTCGCCCGCCGCTGCGCCGAAGGCCAAGATGAAGATGCCGCCCATCGAGCAGCTTCGAGGGCGGCAGCTCGGGCGCATTCTCATCAAGGCGGGTAAACTCCGTCGGACTCAGGTCCACGAAGCCCTGGACATCCAAAAGCAGAAACGCGGCCCCCTGGGACAAATCCTCGTCGAGCTTGGCTACATCACCGAAGAGGAACTCAACATCGCCTTAGCCGCCCAAAGCGGAATCGGCACGGTCGATCTAGGCAAGATGGACATTCCCGCGGAAGTCATCGCCGTGATGTCCTCCCAGATGGTGAATACATACCGTGTGATGCCCTTTGAGCTGAAGCGGGAGCGGAATGAACTGTCGTTAGCCCTGGACAACCCGGACAACTTCATGGCCACCGACGACCTGAAGACGCTGCTGGGTTTTAACATCAAGGCCTTTCTTTGCGCGCCGCTGGAGTTGCAGAACGCCATCGACCGTTTCTATCCTGAAGGCGAACAGGAATCGATCGCCAACCTGATCGGCGAACTCGCCGAAGACGAGGACCTCGCCAAGTTCAGCAACCGCGGCGACAGTATCGACCTCGCCGAAATCAAGGAGATGATGGAGAGCAATCCCGTCAAGAAACTCCTTAACCTGGTGCTGCTGCAAGCGATCAAAGACAAGGCGAGCGACATTCACTTCGAGCCGTTCGAGGACGAGTTCAAGATGCGCTACCGCATCGACGGCGTGCTCTACGAGATGGTGCCGCCGCCACGGTATGTGGCTTTGGCGATCGCCTCGCGTATCAAGGTCATGGCCAACCTGGACATCGCCGAGCGGCGACTCCCCCAAGACGGACGTATTGAACTATCGCTCCGCGGCCTGCCCATTGACCTTCGCGTCGCCGTGCTTCCCACCATGTTCGGGGAGAGCGTCGTGCTCCGCGTTCTCGACCGGTCCAACGTACAACTCAACGTGGACAAGATCGGGATGCGGGACGACGAGTTGGCGACTTTCCGCCAACTCATGCGCAAGCCCAACGGGATCATCATCAACACCGGTCCGACCGGCTGCGGCAAAACGACCACTCTCTACGCGGCGCTGTCGGAATTGAACGAGCCGGACGTAAAGATTCTCACGGCCGAGGACCCGGTGGAGTACGACATTGACGGGTTGATCCAGACCCAGGTCCGGCCGGACGTCGGGCTGACCTTCGCCCGTGCTCTCCGCAGTTTCTTGCGGCAGGACCCGGATATTATCCTGGTCGGCGAGATTCGCGACCTGGAGACGGCCCAGATCAGCGTCCAAGCGTCGTTGACGGGACACCTGGTCTTTACGACCCTGCACACGAACGATGCGCCGTCCGCCATCGCCCGATTGATGGATCTCGGGATGGAGCCGTTTTTGATTACGGCGACACTTGAGGCCATCGTGGCCCAACGGCTGGTGCGGCGGATTTGCAGCAATTGCAAGGCCGAATACCGCCCGACCGAAGAGCAACTGATGGAAATAGCCCTTCGACCGGAGGAGGTCGGCGATCGGGTGTTCTTTTACGGCAAGGGGTGCGACTACTGCAACAATACCGGCTACCGGGGACGGATGGGGATTTACGAGTTGATGGTGATGGACGACCCGTTGCGTGAACTCATCATGCGGAAGGCTTCGACCACTGTCCTGCGAAGAGAGGCGATCAAACGCGGCATGAGGACGCTGCGTGAGACCGGTCTGATGGCCATCTATGAAGGAATCACCACCCTCGACGAGGTGGTGAAGGAAACCATCATCGAGGAATAAACGCCGAAATGCGGAAACGCCGAAAAGCCGAAATGAGGTGACGGAGAACCATGCCGACGTTTGCCTATGAGGCGATGAATCCGGCCGGGCAAGAGGTGAAGGACGAGCTGGAAGCGCTCTCCAACGAGGACGCCCTTGCCAAAATCCGGAACCTCGGTTACTTCCCCACCCGAATCCGCGAAAAGGGCGGAGCCAAGGCGAAGTCGGCCGCACCGGGCAAGAAGAAGAAGGGTCGTAGCTTCTCCTTCGGGCGAGTCAAGACCAAGGCCCTTACCCAAGTCACCCGCCAGCTTTCCACTCTGCAAGACGCGGGTCTGCCCATCCTTCGCAGCCTGAACATCCTCCAAGAACAGCAGAAGCCTGGTACGCTGAAGACCGTGTTGCGCACCGTCGCGGAAGATATCGAGGGCGGTTCGACGTTGTCCGAGGCGTGCTCCAAGCACCCCAAGGCGTTCAATCGACTCTATGTCAACATGGTGGCGGCGGGGGAGACGGGCGGCGTGCTCGACGTAATCCTCCAGCGTCTAGCCGAATTCATGGAGAAAGCGGAGAAGCTGAAGCGCAAGATCATCGGGGCGATGATCTACCCGGCCGTTGTGGTTACTTTTGCGATGGGCATCGTGGTCGGCATCATGATCGTGGTTATCCCCAAGTTCAAGGAAATCTTCAAGGATTTCGACGTGAACTTGCCTGATGTGACGATGGTGTTGTTGAATACGTCGGATTGGGTGGTGAAGGGGACACCGCCGGGGTGGGCGGTCATCCTTTTCAGCCCGTTCGCGATCTTTTTCGTGCTCAAGCTCATCCGATCCTCCAGGGGCGGACGGCACGTCGTCGACTTCGTCGGTTTGAAAATCCCGGTTTTCGGAACGTTGCTGCAGAAAAGCGCCGTTGCGCGGTTTACGCGCACTCTCGGTACGCTGATTAGCGCGGGCGTACCGATCCTGGAGGCGATCCTCATTACCCGCGAGACGGCGGGCAATGAGGTTTACTCGCGGGCCATGGAAAAGGTGCACGACTCCATTCGTGAAGGCGAGAGTTTCGCCGCCCCGCTGCGGGCGACCGGCGTCTGTGACGGGTTGGTGACCAACATGATCGACGTCGGCGAGGAAACGGGCGAACTCGACAAGATGCTCATCAAAATCGCGGACAACTACGAGGAGGAGATGGACGTCGCCGTGGAGAGCCTGGTCTCGCTCCTCGAGCCGCTGATGGTCGTCCTCCTCGGCAGTATCGTCGGGTTCATCGTGATCGCGCTGTTCCTACCACTGGTCAAGCTGATTGAGTCGGTGGCCAGATAATGCGAAATGGCGAATACTGAATGCGGAATGGAGAATTAGAGGAGCCGTTCATGGATCGTTTTTTCATTCAACATTCCGCATTCAACATTTCGCATTCGCGACTTCGGCGCGGCTTTTCGCTCGTCGAACTGCTGACGGTCATCTTCATCATCGGCCTCTTGATCGCGATTCTGGTTCCATCGCTAAGCGCCGCCCGAAATGCCGCGAAGAAAATGACGACGGCAAAAGAGATCGACTCCGTCAAGGTCGGGCTGGAAATGTTCAAGAACGAAAACGGGCCTGACTTCCCCCAGACCAATGGCTATCCGCCGTCGTTCGCCCATCCGCCGATCAGGGAGGGCGATAAGAAGTACGATTTCCAACCCGAGCTGGGCGAGTTTCCTTTCTTGCAGGACAACAGTAAGCCGGCTGTGACCGGCGCCCATTGGCTTCCAGCGATGTTGATGGGCGTGGACAAGCTCGGATATATCAAGAAAAGCAGCGTCCCGAACAAGGACGACCTTCGAGTCAAACCAAACCTATGGTACACACCCGATCCTTTGGCAGACGGGAAATCGGTGCTGACGCGTGGCGGTCCCTACGTCGATCTAGCCATGCCGACGCGTAAGACCAAGGACCTCCCCGGGCGGGCGAACCCGAATTTTCCTCCGCCGCCATTCTGGGACAAGATTCAGGAGCTTCCCGTCGTCGTCGATGCATTCGATCAGCCGATCCTCTATTATGCCGCCAACTCCCACGGCCGAACCTCCAACATGGTCGCCGACATTCATCCGACGGACAACAATTACCCCGGGGGGCCGCAACAGGAGGGCCCGCCGTTCTATTACCACCAGGATAACGCGCCTTTTACCGGCACAGGCACCACCGATGCCCTGCGAGGATGGGATTTCGGCAACAGCGGCGCCAAACATACCATCGCACTGTCCGGGGCCGATCACACGGCCGCCGATTTACGGGACGTAGACGTCCCGGAGAAGCGTGAAACCTTCGCCCGCTACATCGTCGATCGCAAGCTCTATCGCGACTTTGAGAACCTACAATCGCCGCCGCCTCCCACAACTCCTCTTCGGCCGGTGAATGCGGAAAGCTACTTGTTGATCAGCGCCGGCGTCGACGGGCGTTATGGAACCAATGACGATGTATCGAATCTGCCGCCGTGGACCGACTAACCGCGTTGAAGGACGCCGTCCGGCGCTATCGTAAGGATGCAAATGATGAATAGAAACGCAGCGACAGTCCGGCGGGAGGCGTTCACGTTGGTGGAGATGATGGTCGTCGTGGCCATCATCGCCCTGCTGCTGGCGGCGCTGTTGCCCGCGTTTGGGGCCGTCAAGAGGCAGGCAAAGATTGCCCAGGCCAACGCCCAGTTCAAGGCCCTGGATACCGGTATCAACGCGTTCCGGGCCGAGGCGGCGTTGGGTGGAGCGATGCCGCCGTCCTCGTCAGACGATCCACAGCGACAGACAATCGCCGATCCGCAGGGTGAGGATTCAAATACGAAGATCCGCACTGCGGGGGCGCATCTTCTCGTCCATGCGATGATCGGTGCGGACGGATTGGGCACGCCGGGATTTCGCGATTTGAATAACAATGGCAAATGGTCAGACGACACCCACAAGAAACTGGACCCAGACAGTAAGAAATGCGGCATTTATGCCATTGGCGATACAGGTGACACGGCGGGCAAGGAAAAGTTCCCTCGCTACGGCGGGGCAGGATACGTTGATGAGAAGATGAAGGAGCACGCCCGAACCTTGCAGGAATTAGCCGACAAGGGATCGATCCTCACTAACTTGGAAGCTATTTCGCCCAAGATCGCCAGCGGCCAGCGGGTCTTCACCGACCCCTGGGATCACCCCATCCTGTATTACAAGGCCAACCCCACAAGCCTGCGCATGACCGGGGCCTTGGGCACGCCGGTCAGGCCGGGAATCTACTGGCAGGAGGACAACGGCATCATTACCGGCACCAAGGGCGGCGTGGTTCCAGACGAAGACGGGTTGGACTTTGGACAAGGCAAAGATGCCGGGTACCTTCACAACATTGCCGTTGCAGCCGGACCCGATCCCAATGCGGCCCAGAATGCGAACTGGATGGACACCTTTCGCGCCGATCCGCAATACGACCATTCGCTTGCCAAGTTCATCCTTGATGGTTCGGTCAAGGCCCGGCCCACTCCCGCGCAAAAAGACTCGTACCTGCTCATCAGCGCCGGACCCGACTCCCGCTACGGCACCGACGACGACGTGCTCAACTGGACGCGGAAAACGGACTAATGCCCGTGCTCTCCACCTGCGAGTCAATCCGAACCCCAAGCGCAAGCGCGGGGTCCGTAGTGTTAGCCCGTCGCTCGCGCTCCGGGTTCGGAATGCACAAGCGTGCACTCACATTGGTCGAATTGCTCATCGTCATCATCGTCATCGGCATCCTGGTCAGTTCCATCCTTGTGGCCAGTTCCGGCTTCATCAGCAAGGGGCGGACCAACAACACCCAGGCCGTGCTGCAAGTCGTCGCCGACGCCGTCGAGGAATTCAAACGCGAGCAGACGGCCAAGCCCACCATCACCCGCGCAAAGCAGACGAAAGACCCGAACATGGGTAAGCAACCGGACCCTCCGGCCACACCCTTGATGTACTCGGATCGGTACGGGCTCTATCCGCCGGATGAATTGGAAGTCTTCACATTGCTTGGACTTCCGGGGAGCCAGGCACCACCGGCTTCGCGGACGTTGGCGCCGGGCGGCGCGGTCATCGTGCCAGCACCGACTTCCGGGCAAGCGATGCGGTTCTACAAGGACGGGGATCCGACGAAAGACCCTCTGGAGAACCGCGACCAAGCCGCAATGATCGTGGCCATCGAAACCTTGAGCGAATCGGCCTCCGCGATCCTGGACCGCATCCCCGACAAGAACCGCTCTACGGGCGCACTTTCCGCGGACGGCACGACGCCTGCTCTGTTCCTTGATCGGCCTGACCCGGCGGCGGGCGCGCCCAATGGCGCATGGGACTCCAACGACCACCAGATTCGGTTAATCATCGACGACTGGGGAATGCCCATCAGCTATCTCGCGCAGCGCGACTGGCAACCGCCGTCGGGTACGTTCACTCCCATTGAATCCACGAATCACGCCGCGTGGAATGAAGCCTCCACGGAGTTGATCCGCATGAACGGCGGTCAGCCGATCATTATGTCCTATGGACCTAATGGAAAGGACCAGCTCACCAAGGACGCGATGGGCGACGACGCCAAAGCCTCGCTCGTCGGCGACTTTGAATACGCTGACGATCACGTAGTCAACAATCCCCTCAACGACGACAACGTCTATTCCAACCCGGCGCTCAAGGAGAAGCTCGCCAAGGGGATCAAGCCGTGATGACGCCGACGCACTGGCAGTTCCGAAACCCTCTCCCCTCGAGGGGAGAGGGATGGGTGAGGGGTGAATCGCTCGATCACACTCTTACCCTCACCCCGACCCTCTCCCTTGAAGGGAGAGGGAGAAAGGGTTCATCCGCGTTCACGCTCGTGGAGATGGTGATCGTCGTGGCCGTCATTCTCCTGGTCTTGGGGATCGTGCTTCCGGCGGCGAGTACGTTGTGGAAGCAGCGTCGCATCTCCGAGGCCCAGGACACCATCAGCGGATTGCTCATGACCACGCGGGCCAAGGCCATGGAGAACGACTTCGGCGACAGCGGTCTGCTCTTTTACCTCGATGACACCGGCGTCCAACGGATCGCCGCCATCAATCAAGATGCGGCGAGGGCGGCGAATCCCGACACGCGCGAGACCTGGGCCAACGTCTTCAACATCTTGCCGGAGCGGACCTACGCCCTGCCCGTCCCCATGCGTGTCGTGCCGAGGTATACGGTCTATGACCCGACGACCGAGCCTAACCCGGTGAAACGCTTCGATACCGACAATCCCGACGAGCTCTCCAACAACGACTTCACCACGCTTCCAGGCGGGGCCGACCAGGCCCAGCGGCATCGAAACTTTTTCACCATGATCTATTCAAGCGACGGGCAATTGCGCGTGGGTCGTGAGGTCTTGATTCGGGACATCGACGACGTGGATTCCCAAGACGAGGACGATTGCCCAAACAATCTCAAGGGTGACGTAAGCGGACTTTGCCTCGGCGATCCGGCGGCGGTCGAGGAGTACTACGACCCCAAGACCAACCAAAAAAAGCTAATCGATGTCAATCCCGATCCAGTCACCGGCTTCGATCAGGTTGATTTTCTAACTGTCGACCAAAGCAGTGTCGCTCTCAATTTTCCCTCCGTTGACGGACTGTTGGTGTATGACGAATCGTTGTTTGCGGCGGCGGGCGATGCCGCAGCCAAGCGAAAGTATCTGTTGGAGTCGGCCCAGCCGTTCTACGTGCATCGCTTGACCGGGGCCGTCATCCGCGGTCCGGTCGGTGAGGCGGTGGCGACAGCGCCATGAGACGAAACGCATATCAGAGCCGCAGGCGCGAGCCTGCGGACCCAAGGGCCAAAGGTCACCGGGCTTGCGCCCGGTGCTCTGGCGCAGCGTGCCGTAGGCACGCATTGGAAATAGCCCACCGATTTATCGGTGGGAATGCGTCGCCGTCAATCGGGAATAGTCCCGTAGGGACGGTTGAACGGTCCAGTCGTCCCTCCGGGACTGGAGATTGTTCTTGGTGCGGCAACCCAGCGTTTGAAACGCTGGGCTATTCTCATTCGTCCCTCCGGGACGCCTTCTCCCTCGTCGAGATGATGATCGCCATTGTGATTCTGGGTCTGGGTCTGGTGATGGTGGCGACGATCTTCCCGGTCGCCTGGGACCGGGCCCGAACTCTCAGCGAATACACCATGGAACAGTCCGCGGCCGCCGGAGCTCAGACAACGCTCGCGTCACTCCTCCGTCCCGCGAGCCACAGTCTGATTGAGATTCGTTCGGATGATGTTCCGGCGCCCCCACCGCCTCCAAGGGTGCTCAACGAAGAATTGCGACTCACCGGCGGTAGCCTGGCCGGGGATATGTTCTTTGATCCGACGTTGGCCGGCCCCCCGACGTTGCCCTTGGATCGGTACCTGGCGATCCTCGCCTTCTCCGACACCTCCATGCACGCGCTGAACATGGAGAACATCCTGTTCATCAGCACCCTACCGACGGTCGCAACAGTGGCGGAGAACCCGTGGGATTTGGAGGATCCCGGAAACCCGCCGGGGACTCCTACGCAAATCGTCCAAGATCGGTTCTTGATCACGGCGAATTACCCTAATGCCATCAATCCACGGAATAAGGGCAAGCCGTTTCCCGATCGTCTCTTCTATGGCGGTGACAATTGCATGACTCCACAAGGCGGGACTCCGCAGGTCCGGGCTTGGCAGCGTCTGTACCCACCGATGACAGCGCCGCCGGCCGATCCTGCGGCGCCGGGCTATTCGGATCAACTGAATCAATGGAACGAGAAGCTGGCGACTCGGCGGTTTTGTTGGGCGGTGTTGCATCGCCTACGAAGTCAAGTCGGACCGAGACCGTTGGCGTCGGGAGCGCCCGTGCTGCTGGCCGACTCCGAAAGAATGGTTCGCGAGGCCGCCGCCGCGATGGGGACCACGCGTACGTTTGACATGTACTATGTGACCTTGCGGCGTTCCAAGCCGACCAACCGTTACGCCCGGCAGGATCCCACTGCGGCGCTAATCCCCAATCCCTTCGTGTTCGATCCCGACGCCGAACAAGTCCAACCCGCCGCGCTAGCGGCCGCAAGGGATGTGATGTTCCCCGTGGCTTGGCGGGTGCAGATGGAGTTTCCCCTGCTACCGCCGCTGCAGCCCGCCGCGACCCGCACCGGTATCCCCACGGAAGTCACGGTGCCGCCGGCGAACATCAATGGCGAGACGGCTCGGATGCTGGTGCAGATGTTCCCCGCCGGGACGCAGTTCATCGACGAGATCACCGGCAACATCTACCGCGTGGCCAAGCGGCGGATCGTGGACAACGTAGGCGAGCAGTCTGTGCTGACGCTGGATCGTGAGATCGTCGTCGAGGATCTTGATTTGCCGCCTGGCGACCCGCGGTGCCCTGCTTGCCTGCCGGATGTGATCGAGTACGTAGAGCGTCTGCGGACAGTTTGGGTCTTCCCGCCTCCAGTGGACCGTTCACAACCGGGCGACGTCCCCACGTTCGACGGCCCATCGCCCGTCGTCGGCATCGAAGTCGGCTCGCTCAGCATTTCACCCTCCTCGTAGGCACTCTAGTGGTCTATCAAGACTCAAATGATGGGTGGCTTGCAACGCCGTTAAGCAACTTGTGCCGCATGGTTCATGAAAATCCTTTCGATTCTGGCGTTTTCGGTTCGGGACAGCCTGCGCAATCTCGGCGGGCGTGGTCCGCCGAAGGCGGATTCGGTTTTCTTGTGCGGCCAATCGCGGGCGCGTTTGGACGAGCGGCGTTCGTATTCGTCGGCGACGGCCTGGCAAAGCCTGCGCAGCAGTTGCGTACACGATTCGCCGTGCCGCAAGGCTTCGATCGCCCACCAGCGGGTGCGGGGATCCATCCCCTTCTTCGCAAGCCCTTGGAGTTCTCGCCACGCTTGATCGGGGATCAATCGTTTCAATAAACCGGGCCATTCTC
>JAGVHG010000105.1 GCA_020056715.1 Phycisphaerae bacterium
CCACCTCCCACTCCCGCGTCCTGGAACTCAAGGAAGGTTCCGGGCTTACCGACCCAGCGGGCACACCCGTTCGCCTCGCCCACGGCCGTGCAGGCGACCATGCTGGAACACCTGCCAGGCACCACCGGCAGCGGAGGACAGTCGGCATCTGCGTCGCAGTGGTGCCCCACAAGGGTGCCGCCGTTGCACACGCCGTTAAGCCTCGTGTCGTAGGTCGTAAAGTTCGACGGCGGTTGCGCCGGCAGGTTGGCCGGTCTCGGGTGCTGTAGATCGACCATCGTAATCTTGATGGCCTCCGGCTTGGACGGCCCCGCCGGCCCCGTCACCGTGAACCTCAGGGATCGGGTGGTCGCCAATGGGTTGTTGTTCGGCGTCGGCGGCCACAACGTTGGATTCGTACCCGGATCCCAAACGATGGTGTTCGGCGGAGCAGTGGTCAGCACGAAGGCCATGTCCCACGAGCCTTCGAAGTTCTCGATCGGAGTGCCCGAGACGAAAACCGGGTTCGGCGGCAGGCCAATCCGCGGATTCGTCGGCTCGGTGATCCGAACGGAATCGTCGTTCCAACTCGGCTGCCGCGTCTTCCAACCCCACGCGTAGATGGGCGTGAACGGCGGGCAGCAGACCGCCGGCGGATTGTGCGCCAACAGACAGTTGAGGGCATCCACGTCCTGCTGATTGAGCTGTCCGTCGCAGAAGACGTCCGCTCGCGAGCAATCGCCCGGCAGACCCCCGATGCAGTCGAGCAGGCGGTCCATGTCCTGGCCGTCGACTATTCCATCGCCGTTGACGTCGCCGTCACACGGGCACGGGATGTCGTCGTACATGGCCGAAATGCTGATCCAGTAGATCGCATCCACGGGACCTTGATGGAACCACTCCTCCGGCGGGATCGTGAAATCGTACCGGAAGCATCCGTCCGGCTCGGTGAAGTTGTGCTCCGGATGGAAATCGCAAGCCACGGGCCGTTCATTCAACGCGGACCGCGGCACGATCCACTCCCAGAACATCACGCCCGGATGGCTGAACGGCGGATCGCCCGTCGCCGGCACGTCCGTCCACAAACCGATGTGGAACCTACGCGGCGTCAGATACGGCGGAGCAGGCGGCTCGGTGCCGCTCCAACCGAAGTAAGAACCCCACCAGTGGATGTCCGTGATCGGTTGCTCCGTTGCGCAGAGCCAATCGTCGGCCACGATCTGCCACAGGCCGTGCACCGAGATATCATCCCACCCGTAGAAGCACTCGGGATGAGGGGATGCCGGGTTAAACGTCGGCGGCTGGGCCCACTTCAGCGGGCTGCACACCACGGACGGGTTCATGCACGTCCTTCCCGGTCCCTGCGGATCGCCCCCCAAGGCCACGCACTCGTTGTACCCCACTTCAACGCACGTGCCATTCCGCAGACAGCACGCTTGTGTCACCCCCGGCGGCATTGGCACATGAACGCGATACCCCGATCCGTTCGCTTCAGCGGGATGGTTGGCCGAGCGATCGACGATATCGGTATACGGATCGGAAGTATTGGAGATCGTGGTGGTCCAGTCACCCCAGGTGCTTGGGTTGGAGTTGTCGAACTGGAACCGCGTCTTAACGAAGAACGCGTGCGAGCAGCCCGTGTCGGTATCCCACCATGAAGCCCACCATTCTGTACCGACCTGATGGACGAGAAACGCCCAGGAATCTGCCGGCCACGGGTAGGGGCTGATGCTCCAATTGGTGTAGTTACCCGGATTCGTGTCGTAGACGCGGACGTGGAAGTCGCAACGTCCAAACCCGCCCGGCGTCACATCATACCAGTAGGTAGACGGATGGGACGGGTTGTTGTCGCCCTGCGGCTCACAGACGACTTTATCCAGAGTCACGCATTCGCAGGAGTAATCTACGATGTTCGGGTCGTTCGGGTCGATCTTGATGCGCTGGGTGCAGACCTGCGTGCCCGGGCAGCCGCCTACGCAGGTGGGATCCTGAGTAGACTCGCGTGTTACATGGCACGCACCGGGGTCCATACATTCGCACAGGATGACCTCCCACTCCGGCGCGCCGGTCGGCTGCGCAAGAGCGTGAACAACCTCCACGATCACGTAGCCGGTCGAAACTCCGTAGGCGTCTAGCAACTCGACTCCCGCCCATTCCGGCGGCGTCTTGAAGCGGCCGATCTGTGGGGTGGCCGTGTCATACCGCTTCAGCGGGATCGGCGGATCGTTGTACAGTCCGTAAGCTCCAACATCAGGAATATCAATCTCCACGAAGAGGTCGAAGAAGCTGTCGGCCGGGTAGTCGGTTACCCCGCTGACCGCTCCGACAACCGTGCCGGAGCTTGTCCGTGTCGGGCTTTCGCGGATCATTATCGCAGCCCCGCCGCCACCGCCGCCAACGGCCATCAGCTCCATCTCGATGATCACCGTGGCCACGGTACGATTATCTCCCGTGTCCACGGGACTCTCGCGGATGACTCGCGTCAGGTTGGGCGGCGACTCCCTGATGTAGTAGTACTCGATGATCGAGGGGGGCGGGGTCTGGATAGCGACATAGCCGGTCGTCCCCGTCAACACATCCGTGCCCGCGTCGGGGAAGAACCCCAGCGCAGGCGGGTCGGGCGGCGGAAGATCGTGAACAACCTCCACGATCACGTACCCGGTCGGGTCTCCGTTGACGTCCAGCAACTCGACTCCCGCCCATTCCGGCCGCGTCTTGAAACTGCCGCTCATTATCTTGCCCCAGGAGGCTTTGTCATACTCCTTCAGCGGGATCGGCGCACCGTTGTACAGCCCGTAAACTCCAAGATCGGGAATATCAATCTCCACGAAGAGGTCGAAGAAGCTGTCGGCCGGGTAGTCGGTCGTACCACTGACCGCTCCGACGACCGTGCCGGAGCTTGTCCGTGTCGGGCTTTCGCGGATCATTATCGCAGCCCCGCCGCCGCCCCCGCCGCCGGCAACCAACTCCATCTCGATTATCTCTGTCCTGATCTCGCGATGCACGTCAAATTCAACCGGGGACTCGCGGATGACTCGGGTGATGTTGGGCGGCGACTCCCTGATGGGGTATGAGGTCATCAGGCCCGACGGGTCGCGGATGGTCACGTAGCCGGTCGTCCCCGTCAACACATCCGCGCCCGCCGCCGGGAAGAACGGCGGCGGAGGAACGTTGTGCCGGATCACCTTTGGCAGACACTCGACCGTCGGATCGGTGCTCTGGCAATCCCTCGATTGCAGAGCGGCGCACTCCGCAGTAGCGGGCAACGGACAGACGACAGGCGGTGGTGGGGCGCAGGCGCATGTCATCGCCGGGTATGGCGGCAGCATCGTTGAGGTGTCGACCGAAATCATTCCCGTTGGCCTGCCGTCGAAGTGCAGTTGGCATATGTCTATGATGGGACCGGTACATATCCCCGGACACGACACCGTATAGCCTATGGTGGCATTGGGCACGATGTTGACCGGTCCACAACCCGTACCGCTGAAGCAATCGCACAGCAGGATGATTGGCAGCCCGGTGAGGGGATCGATGGTGACTTCCCGCGGAAGGCAAGTTTCGTTAATCGTACTCGTCTGGCAATCTATCGACTGCAGGGCGGCGCACCACGGATTAAGCGTGGGCAGCGGACAGAACGGAGCGATGGGCTCGCCGGTGATCACGAACGCCAGGTCCAGCGATGTGCGAACGCACTCATGGTTGATCGTCCCGCCCGGAATGATGAAGTTGGTGCCCATCACATCGATGGACACCCACTCAGGGTTATAGGAGATGATGTGCGGCGGTACCTCGATGTACACACCGCTCGGCGGAATAGTGCCTTGCCAGAGGATTTGTCGCTGTATGTACTGGGCTTCGTCGGTCGGCGGGATAGGCGGGCGCCGCGGTTCGCCGGGAGGGTTGCCTAACTGCGACCACGCGGGCGTCGACCAGTTGATCGCGAAAATAAGATTCGCCGCCTGCATCGGGTTCATGGGTTGAACGACAAAGGCGGGAATATTCGACACCTTGGTGTGGGCGGTCGTAAAAGGATTGTCGTAGAACCAAATGTTCCACCACCCTGTATCCTGGTAGAAATACCACCCATTACCGTAGTAGTTGGTGCCGCCGCCTCCGGCGAAGTGCCCAGTAGGATCGATGGCCACGTTGAACAGGTTCGTCCGTGGCGGCTCGTACATTTCGACCCAGTTGAGACCGCCCCACAGCGACCACACGGCGTCGTCGTTGAAGTGATCTCGCGAAGACTTCCATCCCCACTGTGTGGTGCTGGGGCCCGCCGCGAGCACGGCCGAAATGTTCAGCCAGTAGATCGTGCCCTCCACCTGTATGAAGGGATCGGGAACCAGCGTATCCAGGTTCTTTATGTTGTACTGGAAGTACGCCCCATGGTCGTTCGGCACGACCAGCCCCGTCGCCGGATCGTACCAGGCCTCAAGCGACGGCGGATCGATGGAAACCACCCCAAACTGGCTGATTTCCCAGTCCCGCAAGGTCGGTCCGGGTCTGCTGTACAGAATCCCGCCCGTTCCCGCGGGGATGTCCGCGTGGATGCTGATCACGAAATAGAGGATCTCCCCTACGTCCCCGATGCCGTCGCCGGTCATGTCCCGCCACGACCCCCAGAAATGAATGTCGGTGATCAGCCCAGTCTGAGAGCACCTCCAGTCATCCGCGAGCACATTCGGCTGCGTGGCATTAACGTCCCATCCTTCCTCGTCGGGAAGCTGGGGGAAGTGCATTTTGTGTCCGTCGGAGGGGATCCAGTCGCCCCGGGCCGCTGGGCTCGAAAGCAACAAGGATAATCCAACCCCGGCGAGAATCATCCACAGGATTCTGTGCTCCGTCAGGTATTGGTGTCGTGGATTGAACACAAGCTGCCGCGTTGTCGTTGGAATGTTCATCACTACCTCCTTAGAAATGCTATCCCTACCGTAGTCCTGCGATCGTCTTCCCCCGCACGTGCCTACCACGCGGAAGGGACGAACGTTTCTTGGAACATCGTTACGCTTTTCGTGAAGTGTCGCCGTCTTGTCCGTCCTGCCGCACCCCACCGTATCCGCCTCCTTTTGTCGAAAGCCGATGGCGTAGATGGTTACGTTAATGTACTAAAGTGCATGCATAGTACCCCGTGGGCGTCCGCTGGCAAGCGATTTCCAGTATTTTTTTGCGATTTTTTCGTGCGGGGAAGTACCACTGAACGGGACGGACTTCAGCCTTCGTTGATGAGTGTGACCGACACTTTATGCCCAAGTGCCTTGCAGGCCGTCGTCGGTCTTACCGCCCCGGCTGATGGTGGTCGGGTAAGAAGGTTCCCTTGCCTCGCCTTGGTCAACGCGCGTAGCGCGCGGACTGGGATCCGGAATGATCCACGTGATGCGGCGGGCGTCGAATCAAGTACACAGGGAACGGTCTACGGGACGGGTTTTCTCCGGCGGGTCTTGCGCGATTCGCGGGACTGACTGCCCGAGGGCTTTGCCGCGTGCTGCAAATACATGCACTCAGCATCACCACCTGTCATCACACACGTCCCGTCGGCGTGAGCCTCGCATTGAAGGCAAAAATGATCAAACACTTGCTCAGCCTTCGCTAAGGCGGCCGTAATCTCGTGTAGAGTATCCGCCCACCGAAAAGCGCTCTCCTTTCGTGCGGGCCGTAGGGCGACGCGGAGTCGCTGTCGCTGCTCCTTTTGGACGGCGCGAGCAGTCATTCGTCCTCGTGGGGTCAGTTTCAGCAGAACCTCACGCTGGTCGTGTTTCGCACGTTGACGGACCACCAATCCGTCGTGTTCCATCGTGTCAATCATTTGACTGACCCTTGGTTTGCTGACCCCAAGGAAACGGGCCAACTGACTGGCTGTGTGACTATCGCGATGACTCAGCAGCCGAAGAACTTGCACACTTGATATGCCCAAGTGCCGACCGACACCGGCCCGAACGGCGCGGATTTCCAGCACTTCTTCGACGGTCCGGGCAAGCACCAGTAAGCCCTTGAGCAACCGATCTACCGCTTCGTCGGCTGGTGCGCGACCGGCTGGTGCGAGATTCCCATCTCGCACCCCACGCGCCGGAAACCCTTTCTCGCTGCGTGAAAGGGATTGGAGTCCCCCCGTTTTGCGTGCGAGATGGGATTCTCGCACGAGTGTCGATCGGGAACGCAACATGACCTTACTCCTTTCGATTCTAGGCACCTGATCGCCAGCCCACGATGGGCAGGCACTGTCATTCGTCGTCCCGACGTAACAACAAAGGGAGGTTCATTCCGCTGCCGGCCACTCCTTCTGAGCAATCGAAGCCTGCTTGAGAACCCGTTTCAGGAGTTCGACGCCGATGTCGCCCGGGGGGGGTTAGGAATCGTCAGCACAAGATCGCATCGAACCATGTAAGGATGTTTACCTCGCCTGATAGGGACTGTCAATACCGAGCCGTCTCAGTCGCCTGACGAACACCTTCCGACAGCTCCACGACTCGCTCGTAAGTTGCTCTTGCGAGCGTTGCGTTAATGTACTCAACGATCATTTTTTACTTCCCTCGACATCGTGGCGGACCGCTCGTACGGGCATGAATTGTAGCAAACCAGAACGGATTCGCAAGTAACATCCTGATTGGCTGCCGGACACGGGCCGGGATTCGAACGAAGCGATCTTATTTCGTCCGCCCCGTGCGGGATTGGGCGTCGATGGCGAATATTTCGACGCGGCGGTTGGACAAGCGATTCGGCTCAGTATTGTTCGACACGCGGGGTCGGTACTCGCCGCAGCCCGCGGCGACCAGGCGCTCGCCGCCCACGCCGTGCTCTCGAAGGTAGCGCACCACGGCCAGCCCACGCTCGGTGCTGAGTTGCCAGTTGTCGGCCCAACCGCTCTTTTTGATGGGGCGGTCATCGGTATGGCCGAAGACCATGATGTCCTTGCCCCCGTACTCGCCTTCGAGCGTGCTGACGATGGCATCGAGGGTCTTGCGGGCCTCGTCGCGTAGAGTCACTTTGCCCGGGGCGAAGAGGATGTTTTCCTCGATGGCGATCATGCCGCCGCCGGGGACGGCGGTCCAACCGGCAGGCGCGGTCTGCGGCTCGGGCCTACCCGCCAGTTCAGCGCGAAGCGAATCGACATCGCGAATCGCACCGGCAAGGCGCTGATCGAGCGCGGCGCGGTCACGCTGGGCGGCGTCGAGGTCGCCGCGGGTCTTGTTGAGCTGCGCCGCCAGATTGCGGTTGCGGTCCTCCAGCGAAGCCATGTCCTGCTTCGCATTGGTGGCGCAACCCGAGGCGACGGCCGCCAAAAGCCAGACCGGCACGGTTCGTAGGATCATCGACTTGCTCATCTGCTGCTCCTTTACGCTTGGGACGGCGTTCAACGCCGTCTACTCTTTCTTCCCCGATTCGCCGTCGCTCGCGGCGGCATGTTTCAATTTTTCTTCGATGCGCCGCTCGCGCTCCTCAAGCTCGGCGGCGCGACTTTCCTGCAACTTCGTGGCTTCCTCGATTGCCTTCTGTCGGGCGACCTCACGAAGGTCGCGCCACAGTCCGCGGGCAAACCACACGATGCGCCACGCGGTCAGCGTGCCCAACGCGGTGGAAAGCATCAGCCAGACCACGTTGACTTTATTGGACTCGTCGGTAAGGCCGAAAAACCAGACCTCGACGGAGTTCGCTCGATTCTCGAACAGCACCAGGCCGACCGCGCCGACGACCAACGCCACGGCGATCGTACGAAGATAGACAGTGAGACGCTTGATTGCAAGAGTCATGGGAAAATTCCGTTTCTTGGAAGCTGTGAGTTTTCCGAAATTAGGGATTGCGTTAGGACAATCGCTCGGTCGATGGGCGGCCATTGGATGATCGGCTCATAGAAAACCACAATAATTAGGAACGAGAGCGACAACCACGGACCCAGAGGCAAGGCCCTGGTGCGTTTGAAGGGCAGGGAAACGATCCACCCGACCATCGCTAGGCCGCAGGTGAGAAAAAACCCCAACACGACGATCGGCCAGCCCGCCACGCACCCCGCGGCGGCCATCAGGTGGATGTCGCCCACGCCGAAGGCCTCCTTCCCGAACAGAAGGGTAAACACGATCCGCACTGCCCAACCCACCGCACCGGCGATGACGTACCCGCTGGCCGCCGTCGCCAGACCATACAGGGGCGTCCAATGACGCAACAGGGCGAGGTTGCTGAAATGAACCGGAGCGTGAAGGGCGCTGCTTATCCGAGAGTTTAGGCCGCCGTCCCCGGACATGATCCACAGTCCAACAGCGCCTAGAGCGATCGCGGGGAGTAATAAGACTAACTCGGACACCACGGTTCGGCGTGCGGTGTGTCGCTCCTCATGGATGGCGTCCATGATGGCCTGGTCTGATTCCCGTTTTACGGTGCTCTCCGAGACGATCAGCAAGAAAAACATGACCAGCGGCAGAAGCGCCCGGGGTGCGAGTCGGGCAGGGCCGGCAGGGTGCGAGATTGGAATCTCGGACCAGGCGTCGAAAAAAAGGACCACGAACAAGCCGACGAGCAGCAAGACTCCGATCCATCCGGCCACACGGGATGGAGAGGCAAGCGATCGCGGAGGCCCGCCGCCGCTAGTGCGAGATTCCAATCTCGCACCAGATGTTGAGGACGTCGTATCGAACGCAGCGGGGTCTTCAGCGGTGGACTCCGCGGTCGCCGCGGTGGCGTCATGCGTTTGGCATGCCAAGACGACCCACACGATGCCCAGACCGACGACGGCGAACAGGGACATCACCGCCGTAGCGTCGAAGGGCCGAACCCAGGCCATGCTGTGCTTGGGCGTCCACAGGGCGTGCAATGCGAACCCGACGATGGTCACGATGTTGGTGAAGCGGATGTCCACCCAGTAGTGTTCGAGATCGATTGCGGACATGGCCAGTAAGCAGGCAAACAAGATGATATGAGAGACCAGGATCGGCCAGTCGTAGGCCAGGCGGTCCGTCAGGCCGAACTCGCTGGCGCTAAGGCCAAGTCGAACATGTCCGATCAGGAACGCATCCAACAGCATCAACACCACGATCGCCATGCCCGTCTCGATGACGAGGTAGCGGGTGGATATCGGGACACCACAATGCCGGCACCGCCCGCCGAGCAGGATGAAGCTGATGATGGGGAGGTTATCGTACCACTCGATGCGGCAGCAGCAGTAAGGACACGCCGACCAAAGCGGGGAGCGAAGCGAACGATGTCGCGGGATGCGATAAATAACGGCGTTGAGGAAGCTGCCCAGGCACAGCCCCAGGATAGTCCAAAACGACAGCCACCAAAGCGTTACCAGCGTGGACAAAGCCCCGGCATCCTACCGTAACCCCGGAAGAGGTTACAGCTTGGAATGCGTACCGTCGCACCAGGGACGATTTCCGCTTTGATGGCACTGGCAGATCGCCTTATTTCCCGGTGCGTCAACGGTAACGACGATGGGCGCGAGGCCGGTGCCCTCGCGGCTGTGGCTGCCGTCGCAATAGGGCAGATTCGCGGACAGGCCGCATTGGCAATAGGCCTTCTTGCCCGGTGTTTCATCGACGACGATTGGCCGAGTGCCGTGTTTGGCTGGGGTCATCTGTTTTCTCTCATGTTTCGCCCTCGAGGGCGTCCCACCGTTCGCGCAGATCGGGCGGAAGCGAATTGCAAATGGTCGATTCCACCAATCCAAGCCGTCTAAGGTCCAGAAGATGCACCCGATCGATTAAACGGTACGCTTGCAGCTTCATGGCTATAAGCTCGCGCAATTCCAAAACGCGGTACCCGGCGGGCGAGTCGACCGATTGGGTCACATCGGCAACCGGGTGTCGATCGGAAGGGCGCACTTTCTCGTTGGCGAACAGGATATGAACGCCGGTCTTGGGGTTGGGTTTTTCCCGGTCGACGAACATCGATACGCCGAGCACCTCGATCGGGATCAGCGCAACGGGCGCCAGCGCATCCGAAATCCGCTGCAGATCGTCGCGTCGGACGAGTAAGTCGACATCCTTCGTCGCGCGGACGGCACCGTCATCCACCGTTGCAACCCAGGCGGCCACGGCGTTGCCGCCGATGACAGCGTAGTCAATTTCCGCGGCTCTGAGAGCCTCGGTGACGCGACGCAACAAACGTTCCACGTGCTCCACGGCCATCACCTGTCCCCGAAAATCCGGCGCAATCGTCTTCATAGAATAGGTATACTACTAGCTTCTCACATTTCTTCGAGCTTTTCGACGAATTCACGGATTACCCATTCCGGGGTCGACGCCCCCGCGGTGACTCCGGCGACCTTTTTCCCCGCGGCCATCCGAGGCTCGAACTGCTCCCATGTTTCGATGTGATAGGTATCAGTGCCGGCATCACGGCATAGCCGGGCCATCTCCTTGGTGTTGGCGGAGTGCAGGCCGCCAAGGACGAACATGACATCAACCTCGCTGCACAGGGCGATGGCGGCTTCCTGACGCCGGGTGACCTCCAGGCAAAGCGTGTTGACGATCTTCACCTCGCGGTAGGGCCGCTTCAGAATCTCCGCGATCATCCCGGCCACGTGTTCGGGCGAATGGGTCGTCTGAGCGACGACCCCCAAGCGTTCTTTGTAGGGTAGGGCGGCCTCCAGGTCGCTGCCCGTGTCCACCACCGTAACATCAGGGGCGTAACCGATGACACCCTGAACCTCAGGATGCTCCGGGTCGCCGATCATCACCACGTGGTACCCTTCCTCATGAAGTTGCCTGACGACGTTTTGTGCCCGCTTGACGAGGACGCACGTGGCGTCAACGACTTGAAGCCCGCGGTCCTTCGCTCGCTGCATGGTCTCCGGCGAAGCGCCGTGCGAACGGATTAACACTGCGTGGGCGGGGTCGATGGTTTCGATGTCGCCCGACTGGTTTAATCCGGCCTGTTCGAGCTTGCTGACGACCTGCTTGTTGTGGATGACCGGTCCCAACGCAACGACCTTGCCCGCCCCATGCGCCGCCACGGCCGCCTCGGCGATTTCGATGGCATCCTCCACGCCGAAACAAAAGCCGCGCGATGTGGCCATTTTTACCTGCATAATCACAGAACCCCGATGCTATCTTTCTCAGGTCGAGCCAAACGAATGATAGTGGCAAAACGGTTGAAATGCCACTATGATTCATGCCAAGACCTCGAGGTGGATGGGTATTGAAACTCCAGAGATTCAATTCGGACGAAACCAATCATGAAAATGCTTTACGGTCGTGATCGTCGCCGCGGCACAACTGGGCAAGCCTTCACTTTGATTGAGTTGTTGGTGGTCATTGCGATCATTGCCTTGCTAATCGCGATCTTGTTGCCGTCATTGGAGGCGGCGCGGAGGCAGGCAAAGCAAAGCACCTGCTTGTCGCGGATCACGGGCATCGCCAAGAGCAGCCGGGTGTACGAGACCGACGACCCGAATGGGTGGGGCATCCCCGCGCACGGGAGTTTGGGCGTCAAGGAGGGGGACATGTCATGGCCGGAGCTAGCCACCAGGGGGCGCTTCGTCGGTGCGTACGATTGGGGCGGCAAGAGCGGCATCGGACGGGACGACTTCATGGGGCCGGAGAATCCCATCAATAGCGCCTACGGCACGAAGGCAGGCTTCGGACCGGCGACCCGTCCGATGAATGACATACTGTACAAGGGCGGGTTCACGGACAACGGCCCCCCCCGCTTCAACCGCGACGCGGCGTTGCAGGATACGAAGCTCGAACTCGATCTGTTCAAGTGCCCCGGCGACGACGGTCCGCCGCGCGCGGCGCACTGTCCGGACTGGGTGGACAAGAGCGAGCGGTCTTCGTATGACCATTTCGGCACGAGCTATGCGGCGAACATCTTCATGAACGCGACGACGAGCGGCGGGGAAATGCGGAGCAATTCGCCGTACCTTCGGCCGATTACCCGCGTGCCGACTCCGTCACGCACGCTGTACTACGAAGAGAACATCGGCCGCTGGGCGTGGTCGTGCAAGAACGAGCTGACGCCCGATTGCGACTTCGTCGGTCCCGGCGTTGATCCCGGTCCCACCAAGGCGGTCCGCGGCTGGCATGGTCGAGATTGGACCTACAACCGCGCATTCGTGGATTCTCACGCGGAACAACAAAAGATTTATTTCGAAGGCACCCAAGACAAGCACGGGTACGCTTTCCACTACCGCAACGAAGTATTGGAGTCCTATCCCGATTGGCCTGCCTGCGACGACAACCAGCAGGCAACACCGGGATCGGGGGACCGATACCGCTGTATCATCGTACGTGGGCCGGGTTGGCAGAAGGACACGTTGCCCGCCGAGTTGATTTGCACCAACTTGTACTGGCCCGGCGGCGGACGACCGTCCTATGAGACCTGTGTGTTCCGGGACAGGTAACGGATACGTGTCTGGATTTGTTGCCTTGACCGAAGTTGGCGACGAAAATCCTACTGATGGGCGTGTCCCGGTCTCTCCCAGTCCTTCTACCCGTCATCGACGACCAGCGATGGTCGTGTCACTCGTGCGGTCTGTGTTGTCGAACGCTCGTCGGGCACCTGACCGGCGAAGAGCGCCGGCGGCTCGATGAACAGGGGTGGGCTAAGCAACTTGGCGTCGCACCGTACGTTAAGATCGGCCGCGTGTGGGCGCTCAACAAGCAGCCGGACGGCGCCTGCGTGTTCCTGGACGAACAAAACCGTTGCAAGATTCACGCGAAGTTCGGTGAGGCGGACAAGCCGCTGGCGTGCCGAATCTTCCCCTTCTCCGTGCGTCCGGTCCGAGGGGCCTGGCAGGCGTCGCTGCGCTTCGACTGCCCCAGCGTCACCGCGTCGAAGGGTCAAGCGCTCGGCGGCCATCGTGGCTGGCTTGGCGAGCTTGTCGGGCAGATGGTGCGAGATCGGAATCTCGCACCAGATGAATCCGGCGAAGATGTCGCGGACTTCCAACGCGGCGTCCATGCGACTACCGAAGAACTGCGAACGCTCACCGTTCGGCTATCACGGTGGCTTTCCAATGGAACTGGTGCGAGATTGGAATCTCGCACCAGCATAACCAACCGTTTGATCGGCGCGACCCGTCTGACCGCGACGCTCTACGGCGCGAAGCTGAAGAAGGTCCGCGGGCCTCGCTTCGCGGAGTTGCTCGATTTGTTGTTGGAAGCGTTGCCGCGGGATTGCACGACACGGCCCGAGCCTCCCACGGCGAGGCAGCAGGCCATGCTCCGCCAGTACGCCTTCGCCCACGCCGAGCACGTCAGCTTGGCGGAGATGCGTTCCGGCATGGGAGGTCGATGGGCCAAACGATGGCAGCAGCTCCATAGCGCCAAACAGTTCCTTCGCGGGGAGGGCGTGGTTCCCAACCTTCCGGGCTTCGACACGCAGGTCACGTTTGAGTCCGTCGAAGCGGTCGGGCCCGCCATGGAGCGGCGCGAGGAAATCGCCGACTTAGCCCGCAGGTATCTAACTGCCCGGATCGAAGGTCGGACTGTCTTTGGCGGCGGGTTTTACGGTTGGTCGGTGTTCGCGGGGCTAGGGGCATTGTGGCTCTCGACGGCGGCGGCGGGTTGGCTGGCGCGGTATCATGCCGCGGTGGAGCGGCGCACGTCGATCTCTTTCGAGGATTATGGTCTTGCCTTGGGGATCGTCGATCGAGCGGCCACGCGCTTGCCGGCGCTGGGGACCATAACCGAGAAAGCCCGAGTGTCGTATCTCATGGGCGACGACGGCCTCGCCCGACTGATGATGGCGTATGCGGTGTTGGAGTCGGCCCAGTGAGCGTCACTGTCGCCGAAATGGCCCGTGCCATCGAACACACCCTGCTGCGCCCGGAAGCGACGCCACAACAAATCGACGTACTTTGCGACGAAGCTCTTCGCTACGGTTTCGTAGGAGTGTGCGTGAATCCGATCTACGTTCGCCGGGCGGCGGAGCGATTGGCCCCCACCCCAACCCTCTCCCTGGAAGGGAGAGGGAGCCTTGAGACACGACCTATCGTCGTCGCCGCGGTGGGGTTTCCGCTGGGGGCGAGTTTAACGGCAACCAAGGCCGACGAGGCTCGGCGGGCGATTGACGATGGGGCCACGGAAATCGACATGGTCGTCGCCCTGGGGGCGCTCACCGCGGGCGACAGAACGTATGTCCGCTTGGATATCGAAGCCGTCGCCCGCGTGGTCCATCAAGCTACGGGGAATCGGCTGCTGAAGGTGATCTTGGAAACCGCCGCCTTGACGATGGACCAACTGATCTTGGGTTGCCGTTGCTGCGCGGAGGCGGAGGCGGATTTCGTAAAGACCTCGACGGGCTTTCATCCCAACGGTGGGGCGACGGTGGAACACGTGCGGCAGCTTCATCGGCACGCGTCCCCCTTGCGGGTGAAGGCCGCCGGGGGAATTCGTACGGCGGAGGCGGCGAAGGCCATGTTGGAGGCGGGGGCGGTGCGGATCGGCACGTCCGCGGGCGTCGCCATTCTGGAGCAGCTCCGGGCATTCCGCCTCCGGCGGACTTGACGAACGCGGTCCCCGAAGTACAATCCTGCCTGTTCCTTGGATGGAGCAACGCGGATGAAAGATGAAGTAACAAGTACATGCCAGCAATGCGGGGCGAGCGTGTACAAGCAGCACGTCGAGTCAGGGATCGCCCGGTATGAACACGGCAAGCTGCTGTGCTCCCATTGCGTCAATGAATACGAGCATGCCCACGACAAAGACGAGACGGTCGAGGAGGCCTATGAGCGCATCGAGTTCGACAACGATGACGATCGGCCCAGCGCTCCCGCCGATCTTTCCTCGAGCCGCATCCATGCGGCCTCGGCGGCTACGCTCGGCGTCGCCGGAGCGTGGGACGACGCCAAGTTTAAGCGATCATTGTTACCCAACGCCTCCGGTGCGTCACGCTGCCGCACGTTCCACTGCAAGCTCAGCGAAGCGGCGGTGGAGTTCCTGAACAACCAGATCAACGAATGGCTCGATCACAACGATAAGATCACGATCAAGTTCTCCAACTCCACTATCGGCAACTTCGAAGGCAAGCACACGGAACCCAACCTGATCGTCACCGTATTTTACTAGCACGGGCGTCCATTCCCATACACGATCTTCCGTTTCGTCCGCTATTGGTATTCTTGGAGAGAGCCGCGAAGATGATCCGAAGAAGGGGTCGGATGCCGACCCTGGTTACGGTGAACGACGGATAGACTTGCAATGGCCGAGCCTCTTCATTGGTGGATCATCTTCAACGTCTTCGTCCTGGTGATGCTCGCCTTGGATCTCGGCGTTTTTCACCGCCATGCCCATACAGTTCGTCTGAAAGAAGCGATCGGCTGGAGCATTTTCTGGGTCATCCTGGCGTTGCTGTTCAACTTAGGCCTGTATTGGTTCTGGCCGGACGGCCAAGGAGGCTACACCCCGGCGCAGGCGGGACTTGCATTTTTCACGGGGTACGTCATCGAGCGGGCCCTGAGCTTCGACAACATCTTCGTCTTCGTCGTGCTCTTTTCCTACTTCAGAGTCCCCTCGCAGTATCACCACAAGGTGCTGTTCTGGGGGATTCTGGGGGCGTTGATCCTGCGGGCGATTTTCATCTTCGCCGGGGTGGCACTCATCGAGAAGTTCCATTGGACGATCTACATCTTGGGCGTCTTTTTGATCTTCACCGGCATCAAGATGGCGCTGGCCAAAGGAACGGAGGTCCATCCAGAGCGGAATCCCGTGCTGAAGCTCCTGCGCCGGTTCTTACCGGTGAGCAAGGATTACGTGGAGGGACATTTCTTAACCCGGATCGACGGGCGATTGCTGGTGACGCCGCTATTTATCGTGCTGATGATGGTGGAGACGACCGATCTCGTTTTCGCGATCGATTCGATCCCCGCAATCCTGGCGATCACGACTGACTCGTTCCTCGTCTACACGTCGAACATATTCGCAATACTAGGCCTGCGGGCGTTGTATTTCGCTCTTGCGGGAGTAATGGATATGTTCCATTACCTGCACTATGGCCTGGCCGCCGTCCTGGTCTTCGTCGGGGTGAAGATGCTCCTGGACGCCGGATGGGATTATGAGATCAGGATCGGCTGGTCGCTAGGAATCGTCGGCGCGTTGCTCTCCGTCGCGACGATCGTATCGCTTCTTCGCCCGCGAAATCCCGAACCCCCGAACCCTGCCTAATGGCAGGGTGGACCGCAGTAGTACGTCTGTCCTTTAACGATCATGACCACTATCGTTATATCAAGGGCGTTGATGATGCCGTTGGGGACGCAAGGGTGTATGTCCGCAATTTCGGTGCTGATCGAGCCGGGAAGTTCCTTGAACTTATTGACGAGCAACGCAATGTCGATCGCATCGACGATACCGCTGTTATCCATATCACCCCATAGCCAGGTGGATCCGATCCCAGGCGCGGATTGGTAGGCGCCGCACTCCGCCTCAACGTAGTAGGTTGTACTGGGAACGATGTCCGGATCCTGGACGAGGATCGCGCCCCACTCGGAGGGCAACTTGAATACTTTGTCAGCGGGCGGCACCAAATGTCCACTCGCGTCGATATATTTGTCCAAACAAGGCCAGTTCGGCGAGGTGACGTGCAGAGCCACGGGGGCCGCGACGAAGGCGTCCTGGGGCGTCACCAACAGATAACGGCTGCCGATGCCCTCGACGATGGGCGGCTCGATCGCCGGAAACCCCACGCAGACGCCCGTCGCGCAGACGTCGGCCCCGGTACATATGTCCCCGTCGTCGCAAGCCACCCCGTCGATTTCGAGGTTGTCTAGGCAGCCGCCGAAAGCGTCGCAGATGTTCGGGTTATCGCATTGAGTATCGGTCTGGTCGCCGCAAGCGTGACCGGCGCCCTCGAGATTGTCCGCGCAGCCGCCGCCGCCGTCGCACGTGTCCGGGTTGTCGCAGTCGGTGTCCGACGGGTCGCCGCAGGCCAAACCAGCCGGCTCCGGCGGGTGCGTGCAGAGGCCAGACCCGCAGAGGTTCTTCGTGCAGACGTCGGCCGGCACTTCGTCGGAACAGAGAATGCCGTCGGGCTTCCAATTGACCTCGCAGACGCCGGCCCCGTCGCACGCGTCCGGACTATCGCATTCCGTATCCAGGATGTTGCCACAGGCGCTGCCCTCCGCACGAGGCGACCATTGGGTCGTGGACACGTCGGGTATGCACGCTTGGCAATCGTTGGACGGGTTAAGGTCATAAGCTCCATAGCACACGCCGTCTATCAAGCAGTCATCGACCGGACGGAGGTTCAGGTGGATGGGACCCTTGTTGTCCTCAAAACCGGCCACACGGATGAGGTACGTCGTGCCGTTGGTCGTCGAAAAGTTGAGCGCCGATTGGAGTCCGACGCCGCTGTCGTCGTCGCAAGCGATTTCCGTGCCTCCTAGCGCCGGACAGTCGGTATAAACGCTCAGTACGGTGTCGTTGGAAGGGGCCAGTGCGCTACCCGTGGTGCTGGCGAAGGTGATGCCGTTACAGGCGGCGGTGTACTTGAACCAGACATCATTGTTAGAAAGCGGTTGGCACGAGGCCTCTCCGTCGTCGGGACCGGCGCTGCTGTTGTTGCTGAGGTTCACCCCCACGATGGCCGGGACGGCGAAGTCACATTGGTCGTTGCACTGGGGGTCGATCTCCCCCGCACAGACGCCACTGGTGCAGGTGTCATCGTCGATACCCGGTCGGCCGGTACCCGTGCAGGCGTTCCCGTCGTTGCAGGCGCTTCCGTCGGGCTTCACGGACCAGGCCGTTGTCGAGAGGGACGGATTGCATTCCTCGCATGTGTTTCCGGGGCGTAAATCTCCGGGCAAGTAACATACGTCGTCAATGAGGCACTTCCCGGCGTCGAGGGGATGGTCGCATTGATTGGCCCCTTCGTTGCAAGAGTCGGTGGTGCAGGTTAGCAGGTCGGCGCAATTCGTCGGCGTGCCGTTGGTGCAGACGGCGTCTTGGCAACGTTCGTCCTTGGTGCAGAACTGCCCCGTGCTGCACGGGACGCCGTTGGGTTTGTTGTTGGTCAGACACGCACCAAGTCCGTTGCACTTGTCGGGATCATCGCAGGGTCCGGAGGACGGATCCCCGCACGGCGTCGTATTGTCACGGATGTTGGTTAGGCAGACGCCGGCCCCGTCGCAGGTATCGGCTCCGTTGCACTCCGTATTGGTCGAGTTGCCGCAAGCCATTCCATTAGGCTCCAACCTGGCGAGACAGTTGCCGGCCCCATCACACGAGTCGGGCCTGTCGCATTGGGAATTGGCCGGATTGCCACAGGGGGTATCGGCCTCCGCCGGCGGGTGCGTGACCTGACCTGTAACGATATCACAGACGTCGTCCGTGCATGGATCCCCATCAGACAGCACTTGAAGTGCGCCCGTGGTTCGATTGCAGCACTGCGTGACCGGATTGTAGTTGTTAGTGTTGGAGCAGGTGCCGTTGGGATTGCACACGTCGTTGGTGCAGGAGTTGTTGTCGTTGCAATTGGCGTTGGTGGAACACAGAATAGTGATTTTCGCAGCGGTCGGAGGGTTGAGAGAGAGAGGGTTATTGTCAGGATCCGCCATTAAGGTGACGGTGGGTTCTGGGTTGAAATTGATGGTGTACGTACCCGTTGCACCGGCGGGAACATCCAAGACCAAATCCCCTCCGTACCTCAATGCTCCCGGGTCGACCTCGCCGGGGGGGCTGGTGACAGTCCGAATCGCGAAGTAGGCGTAGTTCAGTGAACCGGTGGCCACGCCGGACTGATCGACTTCATCTACGGGAAACACGAAGGGGGTCGGAGTGGCGCGGTTTTTGTCGATGAACCCGGTTTCGCACTTAAAACCGCCGCCGGTTACGGGAACGTTGCACCTCGCGCCGGCCGCAAACGCCGTAACGCATTGGGCATTGGTGGTGCAAGTCTGGACCGCAGGCGCGAGCGAGGCACCTATTAAATTGTCATAGCCCATGCCCGGATCGCCCCCAACGGCGTCGAGCTTCGCCTGGTAGGTTCTTAGGAAGGCCGGAGCCCAACCTTGCATTTGAACCTCGAGGAAGACGCGCTGCCCCGCACCGTTAAGGCGGATTTCGTTTCCGACGATGGTGTACGTCCCGCTGGCGCGAATCGGCTTCAGAACAAACTCCGCCCCTTGAACGCTGACCGCTAGCCCGGCGACCCAACAACAACCCCAAACACCTACCCGCGCGATGGTCTTCATCGATCCGTCCTCCGCAAAGTGAATTGCGCTTCCTTTGGATTTTACCCTAACCCGACGCCAACCGTTTGCCGCTTTCCCGATCCACGGAACATCAGCGAAACCCACGTCGACGACTCACGTGAGAAAACGGGCCAACGCAAATCCCCGTGGCCTAGCCTCAAACTCGTGACGCGACGGGTTCGTCCCGCGATCTACGCTCCTATAACTAACCGATTTTGCGTCTCTTGTCTAGGGTCTATCGCGTTTTTTTCAATTTTATTGACCGGCCAATTTGCATTCAGAACGCGAAAACTACCCGTTTGCATGAAGGATGGGCCAATAGCGACAGGCCGCTCGGGGTTTACACAAACCATCCGCAACGGAGTCAGCTCCAATCCGCCGGTCGGCGGATGAGCGTTGGGCGAGGTGGTGGCGCGCAGCTCAAGTTCCGGGTGTGTTACCGTAGAGGGAGATTTGCAGCCGAGGGCAAAATCGGAAGCCGCGCTGCTTGCAAAGCTCCGCTCCACTTACTCCCCGCGTCTTCGCATCAACCGCTTGCCGCGCTCACCCCGAATCGACGGGCGATTGCTGACGACGCCGCTTTTTATCGTGCTCATGATGGTGGAGACGACCGATCTCGTCTTCGCTATCGACTCCATCCCCGCGATCCTGGCGATCACCACCGACTCCTTCATCGTCTACACGTCGAACATATTCGCTATTCTCGGTCTGCGGGTGTTGTATTTCGCACTCGCGGGAGTGATGGACCTGTTCGCGTACTTGCACTACGGCCTGGCGTCAGTCCTGGTTTTCGTCGGAGCGAAGATGCTTCTGGACGCCGGATGAAACTACAAAACCCCCATCGGTTGGTCGCTGGGAATCGCCGACGGGTTGCTCACCGTGGCGACGATCGCATCGCTTCTACGCCCACGGAAACCCGGACCTCCCCCGAACCCCGCTTAGTGGCACGGAGCGCCGCAGTAGTACGTCTGTCCCTTAAATATCATGACATCCACCGCTATATCAAGGGCGTTGATGATGCCGTTGGGGACGCAGGGGTCTATGTCCGCAATTTCGGTGCTGATCGAGCCGGCAAGGCCCTTTAACTTATTGACGACGTGCGCGATGTCAATGGCATTGACGATTCCGTTGTTGTCCAGATCACCCCAAAGCCAGGTGGATTCGATCGCGGGCGCGGATCGGTAGGCGCCACACTCCGCCTCAACGTAGTAAGTTGTACTGGGAACGATGTCCGGATCCTGGACGATGATCGCGCCCCACTCGGAAGGCAACAGGAACACTTTGTTGGCGGGCGGGACCAACCGCCCGTCAGCGTCGATATAATCGTCCAAACACGGCCAGTTCGGCGACGTAACCCGCAGTGCTACGGACACCGGGGCGAAACCTATTTGGGGCGTCACAAGCAAATAACGGCTGCCCATCGCCTCGACGATGGGCGGCAAGAAGGCTAGGGTTATGACGCAGGCGCCCGCCGCGCAGACATCGGGACCCGTGCAAGACTCCACGTCGTCACACGTCGTCCCGTTCGGCGCGAAGTTGTTGAGGCAGCCCCCTAAGCCGTCGCACGTGTCCGGGTTGTCGCACTGGGTGTCCGAGGGATCGCCGCAGGCGTGACCGGCGCCCTCCAGGTTGTCCGCGCATCCGCCGCCGCCGTCGCACGTATCGGGATTGTCGCAATCCGTGTCCGACGGATCGCCGCAGGCCAACCCGGCCGGCTCGGGCGGGTGTGTACAGAGGCCGGTCTGGCAAACGTTCTTCGTGCAGACATTGGCTGGAACTTCGTCCGAACAGGGGAACCCGTCGGGCTGGAAGTTGCCCTGGCAGATGCCGGCGCCGTCGCAGACGTCGGGGCCCGTGCAGTCGTTACCGTCGTTGCAGGAACTTCCCGCGGGCTTCATGGACCAGCCCGTTGTCGAGAGGGACGGGTTGCATTCCTCGCACATGTTGCCGGGCCGCAAATCTCCGGGCAAGTAACATACGCCGCCAATCAAGCATTTGCCGGCTTGCAAAATGTGGTCGCATCCGTCGGCGCCTTCGTTGCAGGTGTCGGTCGTGCAGGTGAGCAGGTCGGCGCAATTCGTCGGCGTACCGCCAGTGCAGACGCCGGTGCTGCACCGTTCTCCGACGGTGCAAAACAGGCCGTCGATGCAGACCACGCCGTTGGGCTCGTTGTTGACGAGGCACGAGCCGAGGCTGTTGCAAGTATCGGGATTGTCGCAAGCCGTGTTGGAAGGATTTCCGCACGGCGTACCCGCGGGACGGATGTTAGTCAGACAGACGCCCGCGCCCGCGCCGTTGCAGGTGTCGGCCCCGTTGCACTCCGTGTTGGTGGGACTCCCGCAGGGCGTTCCCGCCGGCTCCAACCGGGGCAGGCACTGACCGGCGCCGTCGCACGAGTCCGGGTTGTCGCACTCCGTGTTCACCCCGCTGCCGCAGGGGGTGTTGACGGCGGAGTTCGGGTGCGTGACCTGCCCGGTGCCCGTGTTGCACACGTCGTCGGTGCACTGAATGCCGTCGGAGAGCACCGTCTGCGCTCCATCAGCCGGGTTGCAGCAGTGCGTGGCCGGATTGTAGTTGTTGGTGTAAGAACAAGTACCGTTGGCGTTGCAGACATTCGTGGTACAAGCGTTGTTGTCGTTGCAATTGGCGTTGGTGACACACAGAATAGTGATTTTCGCAGCGGTCGGAGGGTTGAGAGGGATATCGAAGTTGTCAGGATCAGCCATGAAGGTGACGGTGCTTTCCGCGTTGAAATTGATGGTGTACGTACCCGTTGCACCGGCGGGAACATCCAAGACCAAGTCCCCTCCGTACCTCAATGTTCCCGGGTCGACCTCGCCGCCAATGCGAAGCGCGAAGTAGATGTAGTTCAGTGAACCGGTGCCCACGCCGGACTGATCGACTTCATCTACAGGAAACACGAAGGGGGTCGGAGTAGTGCGGGCTTTGTCGATGAACCCGGCTTCGCACTTAAAACCGCCGCCGGTTACGGGAACGGTGCACCTCGCGCCGGCCGCAAACGCCGTAACGCATTGGGCATTGGTGGTGCAAGTCTGGACCGCAGGCGCGAGCGAAACACCTGTTAAATTGTCATAGCCCATGCCCGGATCGCCCCCAACGGCGTCGAGCTTCGCCTGGTAGGTCCGTAGCAGGGCCGGGGTCCAGCCTTTCATTTGAACCTCGAGGAAGACGCGCTGCCCCGCCGTCAGACGAATCTCGTTTCCGACGATGGTGTACGTCCCGCTGGCGCGGATCGGCTTCAGGACATACTCGGCGCCCTGAACGCTGACCGCTAGCCCGGCGACCCAACAACAACCCCAAACACCTACCCGCGAGATGGTCTTCATCGATCCGTCCTCCGCAAAATGAATTGCGCCTCCCCTGGATTTTACCCTGACCCGACGCCAACCGTTTGCTGCTTTCCCGATCCACGGAACCTCAGCGAAATCCACGTCGACGACGCATGTGAAAAAACGGCCCACCACAGTTGCTCGCAGCCTCGACGTGTGACTCGACGGCTCGTCCCGCAACCTACATTGCCTACAACTAACCGATTTTGCGACTTTTGTCCAGAGTTTATCGCGTTTTTTCATATTTTTTGACCAGCCGATTTGCATTCGGGACGCGAAAACTATCCGTTTGCAGGAAGAAAAGGCCAAGAACGACAAGCCGCACGGGGTTTACACGAACCATCCGCTTCGGAGTCAGCTCCAATCCGCCGGTCGGTCCGCCGAAGGCGGAAGCGTTGGGCGAGGTGGTAGCGCGCCAGCTCACGTTCCGGGCGTGTTACCATAGAGGGAGATTTGCAACCGAGGGCAAAATCGGAAGCCGCGTTGCTTGCAAAGCTCCGCGACCCAACGACCACGAGACGCAAACTCCTCTTGGGTGACACCCTGTGGCATCAACAGAACATTGGCCGGCTCGACGGGGGCGAGGCGGGCGAGGATCGAATCGATCTCCGTCAGATCCTCGGGAGCGTCGACGACGAACTTGAGCTGATAGTCCGGCATGGCCATGAAGCGCCGGATCGTGTCGATGTTTAGACGATGGCTTTCGTGAGCGTCGGCCTGGTGCGAGAATCCCTGGTGCGAGAATCCATTCTCGCACCAGACGGTACGCGCCCACGGCGTCGAAGAGCCGAGCTTGGGGCTGATGCTGGCCAGATCGCAGACCACGTCTTTCCACACCGTGGCCGCCGTTTCGATAGTGAGGTGATAGCCGCCCTCCTTCAGCCGGTGAGTCAACTCCTCGACGCCCTGGGCGATCATCGGTTCGCCGCCGGTCAGGACCACATACGTGCTTGCGAAATCGGACACGCGGTCCAGAACCTGGTCGATGTCCAGCGCATGGCCGACGGGTTCCCACGAGGTGGACGGGCTGTCGCACCAGGTGCATCGAAGATTGCACCCCGTGGTGCGGATGAAGATGCTCGGCACCCCGGCGAGTTTGCCCTCGCCCTGGATGCTGTAGAAAATCTCATTGATCTTCACCGTCGAGGTTCCTTACATCTTCGGCCGGCGGAGGAGTTGTTCCAAGGGCTTTTCCTCCCAAGGATACATCGTTGATGGTCGCATCATGGCACGTTAATCGTCAGGCGAGCTGCTCGCATCGCGTTTTTGCATTCGCACAAAATCTACTTCGCCTATGTCTTGGAAGTATTGAAACCGGACGGACTGGGGAGGACAATATCGAGGGTGATCCCGATGTGGCGTTCAGCGCCGCCCGTAAGTGGCGGCGCCGTCCTTAGCCCGCGTCCGTTCCGTCGCGGCTTGCGCGTCCGGCTTCGAAGTTGCGAGGATGATCCCGAGCAAGAGCAGCGCCGAGCCGACGGCCACCCATCCGCTGAGCCGCTGTTGGAACCACGATGCCTCGATGATGACGGTGATGAGGAAGTGCGTGTTGGTCACCACCGACGATCGCGTAATGTCGTACCGCGCGGTGACAAGATACCAGAGAAGGTAGTTGAGATACGCGGTGACGAGGGTGATGAAGGCGAACCCGGCCCAACCTTGCCACGTGACGCTGGCCAACTGGAACGTCGAGAGATCAAACCAAAGAGCGTCGGCGGCCACCAAGGGAATCTGCCAGAGTGTGCCGATGAGGAAGACGGAGGTGAGGGTCTGCACGGCGCCGAGCTCCTTGACCAGCGGCTGACTAAGCACGGCGAATAGCGACCAGCTCAAGGCCGCAGACAGCAGCAGCAAATCTCCCACGAACACGCCAAGCCCGAAGGAGGCGGGTCGTGAAATGGCCTGCGTCGTGGATAAGTCGACCACCGCAGCGCCGGCGAAGGCAATCGCCGAGGCCAATCCCATCCGCAGGGTCAACGGGGTACGCCCCAGGAGCAGGGAGATCCAATACACCAGAACGGGCACGAGGGCATAGGCGATCGCGGCGTGGGAGGCGTTGGCCAGCTTGATCCCGACGAGAAAGCCGAACTGGTTAATTGGAACGCAAAGCACGCCCAATCCAATAATCAGTCGGCGGTTGGCCGGCGTGATCGACCAACGCAAGCCGAGCGCTTTGGCGGTCAAAACCAACAGAACGCCCGCTGCGCCGAAGCGAAAAAACGCCAGTGTCAATGGGGGCAACTCGGCGGTCGCCATGCGGGCGGCGATCGGGGTCAAGCCCGCGATCAACGTCGTGGCGGCCAGCAGCAGATACACGTTCCTCATCGAAGTTTACGGTAGTGATTCCCAGGCCGACCGGACAGTGGTCGAGCGCGAAGCCAGTTGCCGCGGCCGGAGATGTGGAATAGAATTGAGCACCCGATCGGAAGCGGCCGCGCCGCGGACGGATGCACGGTCCATAATCCTGGCCGGAGTTCGTATAGACATTCCCTCCGGTTGAACCCATGAACGATGTGAGACCCACGAGCTGCCGACGCCGCCTACGAGTTCGGTGGTCGATCCACGCGCTGATCGCTTTCGCGATGGTGAGTTCCGCCCAGGCGCGGGTCGAAGTGAACGTCTCGCACGTCGGCTTTCCCAGGGTGCAGGGCGGGGATGTGATCCGCAGCGGGGCGTGGATCCCGATCATCGTGGACCTCACCCTTGCGGAACAGACGAGCTTCGACGGCAGCGTCCGCGCCGCTCAGATGGACAACGACGGCGACGAATGTTTCGATACCGTCGACGTGCACATCCGCACGGAGACCGGCGGGTCGCAACGAGTCTATCTCTACGTGCCGGCCAACCCCTTACGCAGCCAGGAACGGTTCTTCGTCGAGGTACGCAATGCCGACGGGGAGGCCGTCAAAGTCGTCACCCAAGGCGAAGTATCGTATCGCGCGAAACCCGCAGAACCGCCCTCAGTGATCGCCCCGGACGACATTCTGGTTCTCTCCGTCTCCTCCAGCGCGGTGGGACGGATCGCGGAATTGGTACGTTCGGAAAAGCAGGAGAAGTTCACTCACGGTGTCGAGGTCGCCCACATAAGCCCCTCGGACCTGCCGGAGTTATGGATCGGGTTAGAGAGTGTGGACTACGTCGTGTGGGACGACGCCCGGCCGGAGGAGCTGACCCAGCGTCAACTCGAGGCTTTACTCGAATGGGTTCGCCAGGGAGGAACCTTGCTGATCGCGGCCTCACGGACGGCCGGGGCGCTGAAACTCACCAAGTTGATCGAACCCGTGTTGCCCGTTGACCTCGGCGAAGTCACGGCCGTCGAGAGTCTTCCGGATGTACGCCGGACGCTTCTTGATCCGCCGGGCGGCGATGCGGACATCCCTAAGACCGTCACCGGGTGGGAGAGTGCCCCCTTTTCGGCACCCGTCCCGGTGGTCCGCTGCACCCGACGGGGCGATTCAATCGTCGTGGCGCGGGAAAGTACCATTCAGTCGGACCTGGTGACGCGGCGACGCATGGGCCGAGGGCACGTCGTTTTTTCAGGCGTGACGTTGCGGGACTTGTTCAGCACGCCGTGTGGGGTGACTAAGTTCTTCGCCACTACGTTCCACCTCACACCGATGAGTAAATCCGATGAGGCCCAGGCAACGCCCGTGTCCTTGTTCGGGCGGGTGGTTAGTGCCGTGGCCTTCTCTACGTCCGGGAGTCTGTACCTGCTCACCGCGGGGGTGTTTTCGGTCCTCTACGTCCTAGCGGCCACCTTCGGCACGTGGCGATTTCTACGGGCCAAGGGCCTGGTCCACCACAGTTGGACGGTCTTCGCGTTGGTGGGTCTCGTCGCCAGCGTGCTGAGCGTCGTCGTCGTAGGCATGATGCACGGGATCGGCGACCGGCTCCACCAGATCTCCGTCGTCGACGCCGAGGTGGGGCAGACCTTCGGGAACGGGACCGCCTTCTTCGGACTCAAGACGAGCACCGAAAAGAAACTGGACCTGTGGCTCCCCTCTGACTGGGTCGGCGCGGACGAGCCGGCGGCAACGTCGTGCTTTCTGCGGGCGATTCCGGAAGGGAACGATACCACCGAGGTGAGCAGCTTCGCCGATCCCGGGGAATACCGCGTCGTCCCCGGCAGCGCAGTGGTCGATGACGTTCGCATCCGTGCCACGCTGAAACGATTCGAAGGCCGGTGGAATGGTCCGCTGGGGGGCAAATTCTCGGGGCAAGTACAGGCGGGCGGGACAACGATCACCGAGGACAGCTTCGTGGTCAATGAGTTAGGCGTCGATCTGCGGAGTTGCTACTTGTTGCACTCGATCGAGAACATTGGGGGCATTGCCGGGGTCCGCGATCAATTAATTTATGTGTACCGCATCGGGGACATTCCATCCAACGGTACGAAGGTCCTCCTGTGGGACCGTTGTTACCGTATGGTGGGGACCGAAACATTAAAAGAGTTCAAACGCCGCTCCACGTTGGCCAAGCTGCAAGAGGAATGGAGCGCGCCTTTGCGCGGACTGTTGGCTTCCATCGGTTATCGATCCGACGGCGAGGACGGGTTCGTCATGGGACAAGAGCAGAACGCCCTGCTGCTACTGTCGACGATCGGCGAGTTCGACCCCAAGACCATTTCCAGCCGCATGAGTGACCTCCTCGGGGGAATCAAGACGTGGTCGCGGGACCGCCTACGCCAGCTCGATCTCCGCGAGCAGCTTCAGGCCGGGAGAGCGCCGCTAGATGATCGGCCCGGCGAGATGGGCAGCATAATGTTGATCGGCTTTGCGGCGGACCCAGGCCCGATCCGATTATTCACCCGTTTAGGCGATCGAGGGTATAAGCCCGTCCAGCCGGAGGCGTCCGCGTCATGGACCATGTACCGCATTCGCATCCCAATCACTAAGCTGGATTCCGTCGAGGAGCCGACCGAGCCGCGTAAACCCGAGGAACCCCTCTGGGACGAAAAGTTACCAAGGGGAGGACGTCCTTAGTTTCGACCGGAGACGTGAACCGTGAGCGTGATCGTTCAAACCATCAACCTGACCAAACGGTACGGTAAGCTGGTGGCGCTCAACAACCTCCACCTCAACATCGAGGAGGGTGAATGCTTCGGCTACATCGGACCCAACGGGGCCGGGAAAACCACAACGATCAAGGTTCTGGCGACGCTCCTTCAACCCACCTGGGGTGAGGCGCGGATTTGCGGGCACGTGGTGGGGTATGAGTCGCGGAGGATACGACCGCTGATCGGATACGTGCCCGACTTTTTCGGGGCCTACGAAGAGGTCGTGGTCCAGGAGTATCTTGAGTTTTTCGCCAGCGCCTACGGGATTACCGGCAAGCAGCGGGCGCGCGTCGTCAACGACGTGCTGGAACTCACTGACTTGGTCTTCAAGCGCGACGCGCACGTGGATTCACTCTCCCGCGGCATGCAGCAGCGGCTGAGCGTCGCCCGCGTACTCTTGCACGATCCCAAGGTGCTCTTACTCGACGAGCCGGCTAGCGGGCTAGACCCACGGGCGCGGATCGAGATGCGCGAATTGCTCAAAGAACTGCGGCGGATGGGCAAGACGATCATCATCAGCTCGCACATCCTCCACGAACTCGCGGAACTGTGTACCACGATCGGCATCATCGAACGCGGCGAGCTTCTCTTCCACGGCTCGATTGAAGAGATTATCCGCAAGGTGAAGACGGGGACAAAGCTGCACGTGCGTGTCACGGAGCAGCAAGACCTCGCGGCCTTGCTCTTGGAGCGCAAGCCGGGCATCAAGAGCGTCGATCTGCTCGACGGGCACCTCGTCGTCGAACTGGAGAAGCAGACTCATGATTTCAGCGGCATCGCCCGCATCCTTTTGGATAACAACTTCAAAATCCAAGAAATCAAGGAGGAGGAAGTCAACCTCGAGACGGCGTTTATGCGCCTTACAAAAGGGATCGTGCAGTGACGAGTTACCAATTACCAGTTACGAATTACAAACGGAAAAGGGTCTGACATGGGGCGGGAAACAAGGCGCCCTTTGCAAAGAGTCGGTCGACAGCCGGAGCCATGCGCCGAAGTGCGCCCGGTGCCCCGGAAGTTCCGACTTGTGGGTGGCCAATTAGGGATTGTCGACCGGACCGCGGAGTTTGCGGATCGCATTATTCAGTTATGCCTCGCGCTGCCAAGCAACTCTGTAGGCTGGGAGATTGGACGCCAACTTATCCGGGCGGGAACCAGTGTGGGTGCTAACGTGGAGGAGGCGCAAGCCGGTGAGAGCAAGGCAGATTTCATCCACAAGATGCGAATCGCTCGCAAAGAGTGTCGCGAAGCGCGCTTCTTTCTGCGACGAGTTGCAAACGCAAAACTCATTCCGCAGCGGCGATTAGAGTCCCTGCTCGGCGAAGTCGAACAGATCCTCCTCATCTTGACTACGATCATCCTGCGTGCGACTGAGCGTGATGTTGCGGTAGCGCAAAACAACAAGAAGCAGGAGCAGTTTCGCGGCGTTTTGTAAAGACTAGTTGCAAGCCAATGAATCCTTTGTCCGTAACTCGTAACTGGTCACTGGTAACTTGTAACTCGTAACTCGTAACTCGTAACTTTCCAATGAACATTCTGCTCGGCAAGTTGTGGTTGTCGTTCTGGCACTTGTTGCCGGCCAACCCGATCCTCGTTCGTGTGGTGCAGGGCGGGTCGCGCCGGCCTCGGCATTTGTGGCTGCGGGTGGGATATCTTGGAGCGCTTCTCTTTGTCGTATTGTTTTCACTTGTGATGACGTGGCAGAGTGGGTCGCTCGCGGAGCTGGCCAAGGGCGCTTCGCAGACGTTCAAGTGGGCGTCGACAGCGCAGCTCCTGCTGATGTGCTTTCTGGCCCCGGTGTTCACGGCCTCGGCCATCACCCAGGAACGCGATGCCCAGACGTTTAACATCTTGCTTTCCACCCCGCTGAGCAGCGCCCAGATCGTCCTCGGTTCGCTCGCCAGCCGGCTCTACTTCGTCATCACGCTCCTTCTCTCCGGCCTGCCCATCTTCCTCATGACCATGGTGTATGGCGGGGTGACGACGCGGCAGATCGTGGAGAGTTTTGCCCTGTGCGGCTCGACGGCCATCCTGACCGGGGCGCTGGCGATCTTTGTGGCCATGATCGGGGTCGGCACGCGGCGGACGATCTTCTCGTTCTACCTGCTCATCGCGTTGTATCTCTTGGCTGTCTATTTGCTGGGGCGTTGGGACCGAACCTGGATCGAGTCGGCCCCGGCGAACGTCGCCGGGCTGAAGATGAGTTGGCTTACTCCGCTCCATCCGTTCCTCGCCTTGGACGTGGCGCTCAATCGCATCCAGGCGCCGTCCCTTGCCGCCCATTTGACCGGTTACGGCGCTATCAGTCGCAATGCACTGGCCTACCCGTCGGCCATGTATGTCCTGTGGACGACCGTTCTGTCTTTCGTGCTCATCGTTCTTAGCATGTTCTTCGTCCGTCGCGGGGCCAAATCAGGCGAGGCGACGTTCCTCAGTAACTTCCTCGATCGGTTTCGGCGACAGGCGTCGGGCGAGCGGACGCGCACGCCGCGAAACGTCTGGGCCAATCCCGTCGCCTGGCGGGAGGCGACGGCGCGGGCCTCATCGGGCGCCATGGTTCGTTGGGCGATCATCCTCGGCGGACTCATTGGATCGTCGGTCTTGCTGCTAAGCTATCTCGACGGCGGGTTACCGTCGGGCGATATCCCCGTGTGGCTGGCCGGGTTGACGGCCGTCCAAGTCGCGGTGGCGTTGCTGATCGCCACCAACACCGCGGCCACTTCCATGACCAAAGAAAAAGAATCCAAAACGATGGACCTGCTGCTCACCACCCCACTGACCAGCAAGTACATTCTGTGGGGAAAACTTCGCGGTCTGGTCAGCTTCGCCGCGCCGCTGCTGGCTGGGCCGATTCTCGTGCTGTTGGTGTTCGCGACCATCGGCCTATTCCGCAACGAAAATCCCCCGGTCGTCTGGTTCGAGACAGGCCTGGAGTTGGGCGCTTTGCTGGTGGTCTACACGGCCCTGGCTTGCGTCATCGGACTTCGTTTTTCCTTGACCAGCAAGACCAACGTCTCCGCGGTGATGTCCAGCGTCGGTCTGGTCATCGTGCTCGGCGGCCTGGCGTCGATCATCGGCCTGGCGATGGTGGACGCTTCGCGCGGCGAGTTCGGGGCTTTCCTCGCCCCGTTCACGCCCTATACGTCGATCAACTACCTCATCAATCCGGCCGCCTTGTTCAGCAGTTCGAAGGACTTCGTTGCGGGAGCGCCGGCGGTCCGCATGGCCGCACTGATCGGCTGCCTCATCGCCATCATCTCCTATGCCTTCGTCGTCTGGCGCTGGTACGTCGGCCTGGTCCGCGACTTCGACATGACCATGCGCAAGCAGGCTGGGAATTGAGCGGTCCAACCGAACAGCGGCGGCGCAACACTTCGGCATTATTATGTGCAGCACGGCTTGCAAATGGGTTCGTTTTGCAAGTACATTTTTTTGGCGAGTGTCACATTGTGGCACTCGTGAAAAAGGCTTTGAATCGCTTTCAACTGGCTTTGCTTGGTCAATACGCATTTCGCACGGCTCGGTTCCTTATCCGCTCCATTCCTGTCGCGGCTCCGATCAAGGGGCGTGGAGCGGGCGCGGCTTTCATCTACACCCCTATAACTTCACGGGCGCGCGGTGGGGAAGGGGCGGGAGACCGATCACGGAATGGGCAAAACCGCGCTGGCGCGGCGGCGTCAATTTTCGATGGAAAGTTGGGAGCGGTCGGGCGGATCGGGGCAGGGGGAAAGACTTCCTCAAAAACCAGAATGTCCCCATTGGTTTGTCGTCGTAGGGGTCACTTCGGCGGTCTTCGGAACGGAACTGGCACTTCCTCTCCGCCTCTATGGGTCTTCATCGTGAATAGTATTCCACCTTGCTCGCTCGGCTCACTTGCAAGGTAATAGGTGCGGCCTGCCTCCGCGATGAATTCGCCGTGGCCCGAACACCAAGTGTCGCTTATGGTCCAATGGACGCGAAGGTCATGTTTTCCAGGAGTGACGTAGATTCTCGTGGGCGATAGTCCTTCACGCCGATCTTCTTGACCGTATCGAACTCTTCTCCCATCGACCTCGTCCACGAACGTTCCATGCATGTTCGGTTTTGCAAGCAGCCCGCCAACCCGTTTCAGAGGTAGAACAATGGTTGCGAGTTCCCCTGTCGGCCGTTCTGGTCCATCGTACATATGCTTGGACTCGGAAATGGTCTCGCAACCGGAAGCAAACAGGACGCCGAGCGTGGACAAGCCCAGGAGACCGGTCAGCCCACGGTGTCGAGCCCTTCGCAGCACATTCGCGTCCCGCTCGCTCGGTGTGTTCGTCACACGTAATACTCCCGCAGAAAGTTCAGCGCCTGGTCAGCCGAACAGGGCTGGCGAGATGTGTAAGCGGCCTCATTTTGGAAACACCAATCGCAATGGGACCGGCTCTTTCTTGCTGTTCCGTTGAACATGCATTTTGAACACCGTTCCCCCGTCAACACCGATCGTTGAACTTAGCCAGTAGGATTGGCCAGCCTCGGCGACGAAGGAGCGATGTGCGATACTATATCTGCATTTTATAAGCTCCCACCGGAGCCAGAGATCGTGTTCTCCTGGTGTGACGTAAATTCGCAGCGGCGGGAAGGCGTCCCAGAGTCGTTCGGTGCACTTTCCATCGACCCTGTCTACTACGGTGAAGTCAAATTTGGATGCCTCGATGGTAATGCTCGCTAACTCCTCGATCGGTCGCTTGGGGCCGTCGTACATGTGTCTGGTTTCGGGAACCACGCAACCGGAGATCACGACGATACCCAAAGCCGAGAAGCATGGGAACACGCCTCGACCGTTCCGTGGGTCTCTCATACCTGCTGGTCCGCGACAGGTGCGCTGTTCTGCCAGACCAGAAAGTAGAACAGCGTTGTGAACTGGGACTTTCATATTCACTGCCTTCCGGCCGACGTTTTCGGCCCGAGCGGCGATTGTACGACGGCCGAGCATCCGATTCAACCTACATGATCCACCGCCGGATTCTAAGACAATAGGTGGATCAGTTTCAGGGGGAATGGTCACTATAAGCTGATGCCCAAGCTGATGACGGCCCAGCACGTCGGCGCCGCGAAGATTGTCGGCGGATCCAAGGCCCTATAGCCTGAGGGAAGCCGGTGCAAAGATGATATCGAGAACCGCTCAAATCCAACTAAAAGCGGAACAAGCTCCGAACTAGCGCTCAATTGACTTAGCCTCCGCCAGCACCTTGACTACCTCACCATGACCGTTCTTCTCTGCAATGCCCAAAGGCGTGTAGGGTTGTCCCGCGACGTTCGCGGTCAAATTTTTGTCCGCACCGGCGCCCACAAGAAGTTTTACCACCTCCGCATATCCCTTTTGCGATGCCCTAAACAACGGGGTACGTCCGTCGTCGATTTGAACATTAACTTCAGCGCCCTTTTCAAGCAAATACTTGACTATGTCGGCGTGCCCATTCTGAGCTGCCATGAACAGCGGCGTTGATACGACAGTCTTGTGTGTGGTGTGGACATCAGCTCCGGCCTTGAGCAACATAATCACAATTTCCGTGTGTCCATTCTCCGACGCAACGTACAGTGCTGTGACACCATTGACATTCTGGGCATCAAAATCGCCCCCCGCGCTAAGCAGCAGCTCTAGGATTGTCGGATAGCCTTCCTGCGACGCGATAAACAGTGAATTCGTTTCGTTCTTTTCGAATTTGGCATGCACATCAGCCCCTGCTGCCAAGAGCAACCTGACCACCTCAGCATGCCCTCTGCCTGATGCCATATACAGCGGAGTGCGGCCATCTGTGATGGCCGCATTTACGTCAGCCTTTGCTTCGAGCAGGAGTCTAACTACTTCGGTGTGTCCATACTGAGCTGCCATAAACAGCGGCGTGGAACCGACAGTCCTGTGTGTGGCGTGCACATCAGCACCAGCCTTGAGCAACATCTTCACACTTTCCGTATGGCCTTCCTGTGATGCCAAGTACAACGGCGTCATGCCGTGTTTGTTGGCAGCGTCGACAATGGCGTTCTCGGCAACAAGAAGCCGGGCAATCTCAATGTGCCCTTTCCATGCTGCTTGCAACAATGGGGTAGCGCCGTCCTTTCGGGGAATGCCGACATCCGCTTTTGCCGCTAACAGAAGGTTGACAATCTCTGTCCGGCCATACTCTGACGCCATAAACAACGTCGTAACGCCAAACTTGTTTCTCGCATTGACGTCGGCACCATCAGCAATCAATTCCCTAATCCTCGGTATGTCAGCCGTATCCAGAGACTCCGACATTCTCGCCAGTGCCTCGCTAGCACTTCCTGCCTTCGTATTCGATGAAGCCTTGCTATCCGTAACGACCGGATCGCCCCACAAATCATCCGCGCACTTCGCCCGATTGTTTGGATTCTCTCTATAGCAACTTAGTACTGATTCTACTTTCTCTTTGTCCTTGACGGCTTGTTGGCTCAATCCTTCGTAGCTCAGCATTACTTGTTTGATTTCTTCGGGATCATTTGGCGAAAACGAAGTCGCCGATGTACCGACACCGTACCCAGTTTGAGAATAGCTGTAGGCATAGGGAGTGCTACCATGTTTGTCCATATAGCGATTATGTCCAGCCATGTAGTTTGAATAACCCGATATGCCTGTGTTCGATTTTACGGCGTACTTCATCGCAGACATTTCGGCATGAGTCTTCGATACTTGCTGCGCTTGGTATTGAGCTTGGTATTGGCTTCCTGCAGCAGCCATTCCCTGTAGGAGGGATACTCCGACACCCTTAAAGAAATTACCGACCTTCACATTGGTGAGTTTTCTCTTGAACTCTTTGCGCATCTCGTCGTAAGCAACACTTGCCTGGTCGAATAGCCCCATTGCGATTTGATAAGATTGTGTTGCATCTTCGAACAGGGCTTCCTCGTGAAACATCCGTCCTTTCAGGGCATAAGTCGATGCTGATGTGGATGACTCTTCCCCAGACGACGTGACCTTCGCGATCTTTGATCCCTTATTAATCAGGTACCGGGCAGCCGCTTCATGCTTGTTTAAGACGGCATAATACAGGGGATGATGCCCAGCGTTGTCAACGTCTTGAATGTCCAAGCCGTTTGCCAAGAACAGGTCAATGATGTTTAATGTTCCGCGCATTGCAGAAAAATGAAGCGGCGAGAGTCCATCTTCCTTCTTGACCTTCGGATCGTAACCCTTTTGTAGTAACGAAGTGATGAATTCGGCATCATCGGAAACAATTGAAAGCTCAAAGACCGCTCTTGGGTCGAGCATACGCGACTGATGAGGAAGTATTTTCTTTGCAATGTTCCATTGCCTGGTTCTGAGAGCCGCCAGCAGGGGTAGTTTGTCGAGGCGTTCAGGACTGTTAGGATTGGCATTATTCCTTAGGAGAAGGGCAACCGCTTCGGCGTTTCTTTCACGAACCGCAAGATACAGGGCAGTATCATCCTCTTTGGATACAATGGTGGTGTCAGCTCCTTCGGCGAGAAGTAGAGGTATGATTGCGTCATTGCTCTTTGAAACAGCTCGCATGAGCGGAGTCCAGCCGCTAGTGGTCTGAGAATTGACGGCTGCGCCATTTTCAACAAGAAACCTGGCGATCGGCGCATTCTTGATGTTGAGAAATTTCTCGGTCGGAGAATTCTCGGTGTATTGAAGTGATATGTATAATGGAGTCTCTCCGTTGGATAGCTTCGCATTGATATCATTTCCTTCGCGGAGAAAAATGGAAATGATGTCGGCATTGATTCTCTTTGCTAGAACAGCCTGATGAATCGGCAATTGTTGAAGCTCGGTCTTCGCTCCAATATTTGCATCCGCACCTGCGGCGAGCAATACCTTGACAGCCTCCATATCACTGCGCTCAGCCGCCAAATGGAGAGCAGTAAAGCCAGATTTGTTGAACCTGTTTAGCCCTTTCCCTTTTTCAGCTAACTTGCAAAGATGCTCATAGTTGCCTTCCAAAACGGCTTTATGAAGGGCGGGATCTGCGGCACAACCTCCCAGAGTGATCGATAGACCCAGATGTATGACAGTCATTCTCATGCATGATGTCGACTTCCTTGTCGTCTCCCTAATCGTTTAGCGGGCATTTCCCAAATGGCCCTCGCCGGCACGAAGCTGGCAATCCAACCAACCATCGTACTCAAATTAAGCCCAGGTTCAAAGGCGTTTTCCGAGCTTGACGCCTCTATCACGACTATTTTCGCACCGTTTACGAGCGGGGCGATCAAGCAATGCTTTACAGGAGCGGACGATGGCTCCCTTTGCGCGTACCATCGCCGCTCACCGTCGGTTTTGCAGCGCCGTTTGGGCGGCGGCCATGTCTTCGCCGGTCGGGGCGCGGCCTTTGGACATCATCGTCGCGAAGCAGTCGAAGAGGTAAGTCGCATCGTGCGGGCCGGGACTGGCTTCGGGATGGTATTGCACCGCCAGGATCGGCCAGTCCTTGTGCACAAATCCCTCCAATGTCTTGTCGTTGAGATTCATGTGCGTAGGCACCCCGCCGACCGATTCGAGAGAGTCCGTGGACACGGCGAAGCCGTGGTTTTGCGAAGTGATTTCCACACGTCCCGTGGTCAGGTTGCGGACGGGTTGGTTGGCCCCGCGATGGCCGAACTTGAGTTTGAAGGTTTCCGCACCCAAGGCCAGTCCGAGCAACTGATGGCCAAGGCAAATGCCGAAGATCGGCACCTTGCCCATGATTCCTTTGAGCATATCGATCGCGTAGTGAACGGCAGCCGGATCGCCGGGACCGTTGCTGACGAACACGCCGTCGGGCTTGTCCATCAGAACTTCCTCCGCCGTCAGCGTGGGGGGCACGACCCGGACCGTGCAGCCGGTGTCCACCAGATGCCGCAGGATGTTACGCTTCATGCCGCAGTCAACGGCCACCACATGATGATTGTCGATTTTCGATTGTCGATTGTCGATTGGCGACCCCCCTTCGTCCCCCCTTGCCAAGGGGGGAAATAGGCCTTCGTCCCCCCTTGATAAGGGGGGAAATAGGGGGGTTACTCCCTCGGTCCAGACGCTGCAATCGTGCGGGGCGACGACCTTGACCAGGTCGGCGCCGGCCATCGACGGCGATTCTCGCGCCAGACGAACGCACTCCGCGTAGCCCTCGATCTGCGTGGTAATGACCCCGCGCATGGCCCCGTCGACGCGCAGTCTTATGGTCAGCGCCCGCGTATCGACGCCTTCAATGCCGATGATGTTGTTTTGGGCGAGGTATTCGTCGAGGCCCAGCGTCGCTCGATAGTTGCTGTGCCGTCGGGCGAGTTCCTTAATCACGAACCCCGCCACATGGGGCCTCGAGGACTCGACATCTTCGGCGTTGATTCCGTAGTTGCCGATGTGCGGAGAGGTCATGGTGACGATCTGGCCGCAGTAAGACGGGTCGGTCAGGATTTCCTGGTAGCCGGTCATCGAGGTGTTGAAGACCACCTCCCCGGTTTGCGTTCCCTCGCCTCCGAAGTGCGTTCCGATCAGGACCGTTCCATCTTCTAGGGCAAGAATGCAACGCTTGGGTTCGCGGAAGTCGGCCACGACCTCAGCGTATTCATCGGACGCGATGATGTCCAACGCGACGAGATGCGATCGCCAACGCGGCGGATCAACAAAGCGCCGCGTAGGTTAAGACCGTCAGGAGGACGATCTTGATCTTCCGCCGAAAGAACCCGTAGGCGATTGAGAGACTCACGGCCCTTCCCCTCCGTCAACCCTGCGATGCGCCGGACCAAAGGCGCCATCGTAGGAAATCATAGGCAATCAGTGGGAAAAAGTCTGCGGCCGGGTGTCCCAGATCCTTTGGACCCGAGGGAGACCGTGATTTGCGCTCGGCGACAGGCCCACGATCATCGCCTCCCCCACCTCCAAAGGAGGTGGGCCACCCACCAAGCCCGGCGCAGATAGGTGCCGGCATGGCGGCGCTGCACTTGGCCATGCCACCCAACGCCGCCCACTTGCGGGTCCGATAGTCCCTGGTAGGCTTCCTAGGAATGCCGGTTAGGCAGCGTATGTAGCAGGTAACTTAAACCAGGCGTGGTCGAGGAACCGATAACTTGTTGGCGGGAACGTCAAAAGTGCTTGTGGGGACGGGCTTTACGGAATGTGGCCGAGTGACGGTGACGTCTGAGTATCGATCGCCGCCCGGCTCACGGGCCGGTCGGCTGACTCGAGGCTCTTACATGCTTCCCAGAGCGAACGGAGCCTTTCGCAATCGGTTGCGGTCAATCCCTCGCCGGCGTTTCCTCGCCGCACCGCTCAAGGTCACTACGGCTGACGTCGTCGTTTTCGGACTGCTGGTCGCCGCGATGACGACGGCCGGGTGCAATTCCATCCTAAACGGCTGGCTGGACCCCACCACCCTCGGCAACTTTGACCGTACCTCAACCAGCGAAATCCGCACCTCCCTGACGCTCGACGATTCGCCAACGGGAATCCCGGGCGCCGTCCCTCCCTCGATGGATGACCTTCGCATGGTGATGGTGGAGTACCCCATTTCCCCCGGCGACACCCTCGCGGTGGAGATCAACGAACTACGTCAGCGGCAGGTGCCCTACCAAATCCAGGCCCAGGTCGCGTTGGCGGGATATGTGAATCTGCCCGTCGTCGGTCGGGTACCGGCGGCGGGACTGACTGTGCCGGAGTTTGAGGATGCCTTGGCCGAGGCGCTGCGGAGCCGGAATGTTCTGCTCGACCCGGAGGTCACGGTCAACCCGCTGTTCTTGCAGAAAGCGACTTACTCGATCTTCGGCGTCGGGGTGAGTGCGTCGGCCAATTCGCCTCTGCGGGCCGGCACCTTCCCCATCCGACACCCCGATCTTCGGTTGCTCGAAGCGATCAACCAGGTCGGCGGACTGAACGAGTTCGTCACGGAGATTTATGTCTTCCGCTATGAGGACCCGCCGGCCCCGGTGCGAGATTTGAACCTCGCACCAGTTCCTTTGAACGCACCGTCAGGCGATGCCGGTGCGAGATCGGAATCTCGCACCAGGGAGGGATTGGAACCTCGCGCCAGTTCTGGCGCATCGGCGAAGCAGGAACTCCTCGACGCCGTGGCGCCGGAGCCGAAAGGGAAAGCGGAAACTGGTGCGAGATTCCAATCTCGCACCAGCATCGACGACATCCCCGAATCGTTGGAACCCGACCCGACGCAGCCGTACATCTACGTGAATAAAGAGTTCGTGCCCAATCCGACCTATGTCGGCGCGCACGGTGAAACTGCGACCGCTCCGCCGGAGATTCCGCCGTTCGATACCGCGGCGCCTGCGGTCAACTGGTCGCGGATTGCGGGTGACACTTCGTATCGCGTGCTGCTCATCCCGGCGGAGGCCCTGCGATCCGGCGATCCCGACGCGAACATTTTCATCCGCGCCGGCGATGTGATTCGGATCGCCAGCGGAGAGGTCGGCGTATATTACGTCATGGGTCAGGTTGGTCGCGTAGGGACCTTCGCGTTCAACGCCGAACCGATCACGCTCAAGGCGGCGATCGCGGCGGCGGGGGGGTTGTCGTCGCTCGCTTGGCCTGACCGCTGCACCGTTTACCGTCGATTAGGCCAACGCGAGCAGATGATCCAGGTGAACCTCGATCGCATCTTCGCCGGACTCGACCCCGACTTTACCATCAAGCGCGGCGATATCATCAACGTCGGCACGCACCCGTTCGCTCCCTTCCTGGAGCGGATTCGCGGTCTGACTTTGCCCAACCCGGTGAGCAACGTGGGGTACAGCTTTACCTACGCCCGGAACTTTGCGGATGTGGACTCGTTTTCCGTGAAACAGAATCCAGCCGACAAACCGAAAACGTTTCCGAATCTGTTTCCCTCTACGTCAAATTGAGCGGGCATGAACGTCGCCGAAGCCAAATGGATCCCGCAGTCGCCGTCCTGGACGGGTTCCATCTCGTCCGTGGCACAGATACGGATCGCCGTCGTCGCGGCGTTGGTTCTCGCGGCCTATTGGGGGCCGATCCGATACTACCTTGTTGGTCAATGGATCACCGATGGTAATTGGTCGCATGGATGGCTGATCCCGTTGTTCAGTGTGTACTTCCTGGTGACGCGGCGCGAAGAACTCGCCCGCTGCGTGCCGAAGCCCAATTATCTCGGGGCGGTGATCCTCGCGTTCTCCTTGGCGGCGTATTTTTGGAGCGCTTGGCGGGCGCGGATGGCCTATCCTCAGTCTCTGTCGCTGGTGGGAACCATTTTCGGCGCCACGCTGTTGCTGGGCGGTTGGAGCGTCATGCGGGTCGCGTGGTTTCCGATCGCGTTCTTGTTCTTTGCGATTCCGCTGCCTAAGTCGCTGTATGTGGAATTGACGCGGCCGCTAAGGGAGCTGGCGTCAACGGCGGCCGCCGCGGTGATGCCGCTGTTCGTACCGGGATTGCACACCCAGGCCCAGGCCGTGGTGATCGACTACGTACGCCCGGGCATGGCTCCGGGACAATTAAACGTCGAAGAGGCGTGCAGCGGGATGCGCTTAATGATGGCGTTCGTCACCCTCGGCGTGGCCATGGCTTACCTCGGCGATCGACCGCTCTGGCAGCGGGTCATCATGGTGGCGAGCTGTCTGCCGATCGCCGTCCTGTGCAACGCCGTTCGTGTAACCATTACGGGTCTATTGACCATCACCGGCCACGCGGAGTACGCCCAGGGGACTCCGCATCAGCTCCTGGGCATGGCGATGTTGCTCATCGCCCTGGGATGCTTTTCGTTGATCGGATACGTATTAAGCCATCTGTTCGTCGAAGCGGAGATTGCTGCTTGAGACCTCGCCGAACGACTCACGGGTCGTTCGGCTAAAGGGCGGACGCCGCGGCGGCGTCGGCGGGAAGCTGAGGAAATGACGACACTCGCCACCACCGTTTCGGAGCGGATCGCGTTACCCACGCCGGCACACGGCGGCGGGGAAGGGTTCGTTCCGCCCAGCGCCTCGGACATTCTGGCCATGCTCCGCCGGCGGAGCGTCCTTATCGTGTCCCTGTTCATCCTGTTCTCGGCGCTGGTGGTCGGCGGGTTCTTGGCTTGGTGGTACCTCTTCCCCGGCTATCGCGGGGAGTGCCTAATCGAGTGCGTATCGAACATCCCGGAGAAAGAATTGACGCTCGAACAGGAGCGTCTGCGGCAAGACGAGCACGAACGGTTCGTACTGACCCAGGCGCAGTTCCTGATGAGCCCCACGATCCTCGGCGAGGCGCTGAAGATCAACGCCGTAAAGGAGACCGACTGGTACAAGTCCGTCATACGGCGGAAGCTGGAGCCGCTTCTCGAACTGGATGAAGACCTCATCGCCGCGCCGGTGCGGGGGACGAACTTCCTGCGCGTTTCAATAGAGTGTCGCAACCTGAAAGACCCGGCGGTGATCGTCAATGAGGTCGTCAACCAGTGGTACCACACGGTCAAGCGGCGGACCGCGGAGGAGTACGCATCCGAGGCCCTCGACGCCGGAAAGAAGGAGGAGGAGGATCTCGAACGGGAAATGGCCGGGAAGCGCGAGCGGCTCAAGGCCATCGCCCAACGCCTGCCCGCCGGCGCCCGGCAGAATCCCGGTGAAAATATCACCGCTCAACAAGTTCGACAGTTCGGTGAACAAGTCGCGCAGCTTCAACTCGAATTGTCCCAGTTGGAACAGTACCGCACGATCTATAACGACCCGGAGGGGGTGGCCGTTACGGCTGAGGACCGGGCGATCGTCGAGCAGGATCCACAAGTCGCCGAACTAGGTCGGGCGCTCTACCTCCTCCAGCAGCAGCGGGCCTCCGATGAGCCGGTCTTCGGCCCAGGGCACGCCGTCCGTCGTGAAATCGATTCCCGAATCGCCGCCGCCGAGGCGAAACTCAGCCAACTTCGCTTGGAGAGGTTGCGCGAGCGGCGGGCCGACATCCGAGAGGCCGCTAACACCGCCTATGACAACACGCGGCACGCTCTGTTCCTAGCCCAAGAAAATCTCGCCAAGGCGGAGGCCGAGTTGCAGGACCAAGATCGGCTCCTCTTCGACTATACGGAGCTGGAGAAGCAAATCCTCCAGGACGTCGAGTACAAGCTGCATTTGAGCAACTATGTCAAGAGCCTGGCCCGGATCAAGAGCCAGCGGACGGCGATTAACGTCAACGTCGCCCAGCCGGCGATTGATCCGTTGGAGCGAAGCTCGCCCAGTCTTTTCTTTCTGCCCATCGGCCTGTTCTTCGCCCTGGCGCTCTCCACGGGCATCGGTCTGGCGGTGGAGCTGATGGACAAGTCCGTGCGTACCTCGCAGGACATCATCCGACATCTGGACGTGGCCATGCTTGGTGCGATCCCGGATACAGATGACGAGGAGGTCGCCATCGACCATGTGGAAACGGCAGTGCGCGACCATCCGAGTTCCATGGTGGCCGAGGCCTTCCGCGGCATCCGCGCCAACCTTCAGTTCACCGCCCCGGCGGAGCGGCAGCGGTCCATCGTGGTCACCAGCCCGCGCGCCGACGACGGTAAGACGACCGTGGCGTGTAACCTGGCGATGTCCGTCGCCCAAGGCGGGCGACGCGTGCTGCTGGTCGATGCCAACTTCCGTCGACCGGCCATGCAGCGCATTTTCGACGGCGTAAAAGCCCAAGGACTAAGCAATATATTGATCGGCGACGGCGACCTCGCCTCCTACGCGGTCAAGACCAACATTCCACTCCTGGAGGTGTTGGGCTGTGGGCCGACCCCGCCGAACCCTGCGGAACTCCTGGGCAGTCCGCAGTGTCGGGCTTTTCTGCAGGATGCCGTGTCGCGCTACGATCAAGTCATCATCGACACGCCGCCGTTACTGCTCGCCAGCGACGGCGTGGTCTTGGCGACGGCGGTGGATGGGGTGATCCTCGTCGTCCGCGCGAAACGCGATTCCCGCGGAGTGGCCCGCCGAGCGTGTACGCTCCTCGCCGATGCGAGCGCCCATGTATTCGGGGCCGTCCTCAACGCCGCTCAGATCACCCGTGGCGGATATTTCCGCGAACAACTTCGCGCTTACTACGACTACCGCCCCGACGACGCCCCGTCCGGCCCAACCAAGCCGTTGGCGACCAAGAAGACCTGACATCTTGCACTGTTCTGTTGTGAGGTTGCAGCGCGCCGACTACAATCGCGTGGGGTGTGTGCCACTGGCCGCTTGCGGCCAGTGCGGACTCACTGGCGGGCAAGCCTCCAGTGGCACCCTGCTGCATCCTTAGCGAATAGGGAAGGCTAGGCGAAAAGGCATCATGCGTTCAGTGGCCATGTTGGATCTTCGAGGGGAATACAAGATCTTTCGAGAGGAAATCCGCGCCGCCGTCGAGCACGTTCTGGAGAGTCAGCAATTCATCGGCGGCCCCGCCGTCGCGGAGCTGGAGGACGCCATCCGCGCTCGCTACGGCGTCGGCTATGCCATCGCGATCAGCAATGGGACCGACGCCCTTCTTTGTGCGTTGATGGCCCTGAGCATCGGTCAAGGCGACGAAGTGATACTCCCGTCGTTTACCTTTTTTGCAACGGCCGGGGCCGTCTGGCGCGTGGGTGCCAAACCCGTGTTCGTGGACATCGATCCGCGCACGTTCAACTTTGATCCCGAAAGGGTTTCCGAGGCCGTCACGCCGAGGACGCGGGCGATCATCCCCGTTCATCTGTTCGGCCAATGCGCTGACATGGATGCAATCAACGCGACGGCGAAGGGCCATGGACTCAAGGTGATCGAGGACGCGGCCCAAGCGATCGGCGCGACCTACAACGGCCGCTTCGCCGGCAAGCTGGGTGATGTCGCGTGTCTTTCGTTCTATCCCACCAAGAACCTCGGCGGGTTCGGTGAAGGCGGCATGATCCTCACCGATGACGGCGAGTTCGCGACCGTCGCCAGGCAACTACGCAACCACGGCGAGTCGCAGCGCTATCACCACGATCGTGTGGGGGGCAACTTTCGGCTCGATACCATGAAGGCCGCGATCCTACTCGTGAAGTTGCGGCACCTTGAGGAGTTCACACGCCGACGGCAGCACAACGCGGCCCGTTACGACGAACTGCTGAACGGGTCGTCCGTAACGACCCCCTATGTGGCGTACGGTCACCAGCCCGTGTATCACCAATACTCAATCCTCTCTGATCGGCGGGATGAGTTGATCTCCTTCCTGCGTGACCGCAGCGTGGCGACGGGAGTTTACTACCCGGTTGGCTTGCATCGGCAGCGGTGCTTCGCTTCCCTGGGATACGGCCCCGGATCGCTGCCGATCACCGAGCAATCCTGCTCGCGGATTGTGTCGTTACCGTGTCACCCGATGCTTGGTGAGGACGACGTGCGGTACGTTGCTTCGTGCATCCGGGAGTTTGAGCGTACCGAACAACGCCCTTCAGGGAGCGGTCACAGGCCCTCCGCTCCCTTCCGGTCGCGGCTCTGATCGGTATGTGGTGCTAAGCAAGCTATGCGAACACTGGTCACCGGCGGCGCGGGGTTCCTGGGCAGTCACCTTTGCGATCGGCTGCTTGCAGCGGGACACGAGGTCATTGCTCTCGACAACCTGTTTACCGGCTCGAAGAGCAACATCGCTCATTTATCGGGCCGGACCGGTTTCGAGTTTATCCTCCACGACGTGGTCAACCCCATTCGCCTGGAAGTCGATTGGGTGTTCAACCTCGCCTGCCCGGCCTCGCCGATCCACTATCAGTCCAACCCGGTGAAGACGGTCAAGACGTCGGTCATGGGCACGCTCAATATGCTCGGCATGGCGAAGCGGGCGAAGGCACGCATTCTCCAGGCGTCCACCAGCGAGGTCTACGGCGATCCGTTGGAGCATCCGCAAAAAGAAACCTACTGGGGAAATGTGAACCCCATAGGGATTAGAAGCTGCTACGACGAAGGAAAGCGCGTCGCGGAGACGCTGATGATGGACTACCACCGCCAGAACCGCGTGGACACGCGGATCATCCGCATCTTCAACACCTACGGCCCGCGGATGGCCGTCGGCGACGGGAGGGTGATCTCGAACTTCATCGTGCAGGCCCTGCGCGGGGAGAAACTCACCCTCTACGGCGACGGGTCGCAAACGCGGTGCTTCTGCTACGTGGATGACATGATCGACGCGATGATCGCCCTGATGAACTACGAAGGGCCGGACGCCGCCGAGCCGGTCAACGTCGGCGGCGAAGACGAGCGCTCTATCAGCGCCATTGTCGAATGCCTCGGCGAAATCCTTGGCCGCAAGCTGCCGGTGGAGCACCTGCCGCTGCCCCACGACGACCCCACTCGCCGCCGCCCCGACTGCACCCGCGCCCGCCAACGCCTGAATTGGCGCCCCAGCGTCTCGCTCCCCGACGGCCTGCGAAAAACGGTGGAGTACTTCCGTAAAGCGGAACCAATGGAATGACGCAACTGGAAAGACCTTGTGCGTGTCTTGAACAGCGTCGGCTGCTCAGTCAGTTTACCGTCATCAGAGGCATGAGAGGCGAGGGGTTTCGTGGCCACACCGACGAGCCTTAGTCTTTTCGACCTGACGCCGGATGCGTTGCGCGAGTTGCTCGCCACCTGGAAGGAGCCTGCGTACCGTGCGTCGCAGATTCTAGAGTGGGTCTATCAGCGCGCGGCCACAAGCTACGAGCAAATGTCCAACCTCCCCAAGTCGCTGCGCGGGCGGCTCGAAGCCGAGCTTACACTCTATCAATCGACGGTCGCCACCCAACAAGAATCCCGCGACGGCACAATCAAGCGGCTGCTGCGTTGGCCTGACGGGGCGACGAGCGAGTGCGTGTTGATTCCCGATGACGGCCGCCGCACCGCGTGTATCTCCACCCAAGTCGGCTGCCCGGTGGGTTGCGTCTTCTGCGCCAGCGGAGTCGGCGGGATGCAGCGTCAACTCACCGCCGGGCAGATCGTCGAACAAGCTATGCGCATCCGCGAGCTGTGCGAACCGGCGGATCGACTCTCTAATATAGTATTCATGGGCCTGGGCGAGCCGCTGGCCAACTACGCGGCGACGGTTCATGCGATACGAACCATCAATGCCGAATGGGGGATGGGCATCGGCGCTCGGAAGATCACCGTCAGCACGGTCGGCCTGCCCGCGCAAATGCGGCGACTGGCCGATGAAAAAATGCAGATCACCCTTGCCCTGTCGCTGCACGCCCCGACGGACGAGCTTCGCAAGCAACTTATCCCCTGGGCCGAGCGCGTGACCATCGACTCGCTCGTCGAGGCCGCGAACTATTACTTCGAGAAAACCGGACGCGAGATCACACTCGAATACATCTTGTTGGCCGATGTCAACGATTCGCGGGAGCACGCCCTCGCCCTCGCCGCAACGGCCAAACGAATGCGCAGCAACGTCAACCTCATC
>JAGVHG010000071.1 GCA_020056715.1 Phycisphaerae bacterium
ACGATCGTGACGCCTGAAGGGAAGCAGAATCCGTTGCAGGTCCCCGACGGTGGATCGTCATCGTCATTGTCGTCATCGTCGTCATCATCATCACCGTCGTCGTTGTCATCATCCGCTCTGCCGTCGTGGTCGTCGTCACCTTTGTCGTCATCATCGGGGATCGCTGTGTCAATCAAGCCGCACAGCGGGGCGTCATGGTGGACCGCCAAGATCGTATCGCACACATCAGACGCCGTCCCCGCCGGTAGAACAACGCACTCGAATCCCGAGCAGTTGGTGTCCGTCACCACGATTGGCGTGGTGTCCACGGTGATCACCGGCGGAGTGGTATCCACGACGGCAACTAGTTGGTCGCAGAGGCTGGACAGATTGCAATCATCCGTCACCGTCCACGTGCGTGTTACCGTTACGGTCGGACCGCAACCCAGGGCCGTGACATCACTGGAGGCCAGCGCCGTGCCGCCGCAATTGTCGGCGGCGCTCGCGGCACCGTTCGCCGCCACACTAGTATCCCCCGGGCATTCCAGCGTCCGGTTTGGTGGGCAGGTCACTACCGGGGGGGTGGTGTCCACGATCGCGACGAATTGATCGCATGAAGACGAGTTGTTGCACTCGTCCGCCGCGGTCCAGGTACGAGTGATCGTCAATGTTGTCCCGCAACCCGCGACCGTTGCGTCGCTTGATCCGACGGTCGGTGTTGAGCAGTTGTCCGTCGCCGTCGCCGAGCCGTTGGCCAGAACGCTCGTGTCCGCCGGACACTCCAAACTGACATGGGCCGGGCAGGTCACCACAGGTCGCGTGGTGTCATCGACGGATACGAACTGTCGGACCGTCACATCGTTGATGCAATCGTCGACCGCCGTCCAACTTCGCGTGAGAGTGTACTCATCCGGGCATGTGCCGTTGGTCTGCGTCTCCACGAAGGTGACCGGCACTGTGACGGCACAAGTATCCGATGCCGTCACCGTCGCTGGCAGCGGCACGGCGTCGCACTCCACGGATACGTCCGCCGGAACTCCCACCAGCACCGGATCGAGGGTGTCCATCACAGCCACGTCCTGCGATACGCTGGTGCTGTTGCTGCACCCGTCCGTCGCCGTCCACGTCCGCGTGAGCACATACGTCCCTGGGCACGACCCGGCCACTTGCGATTCCGTCAGAACGACCGGCGTGCTCCCACCGCAGGCATCATTGGCCGTTATGGTCGCCGCTGGCGGCAACGCGTTGCACTGCGCCGTCGCGTTATCCGGCACGCCGGACAGCACCGGAACGGTCGTGTCGACGATGTTGATCGTTTGCATACACGAGGTCGTGGTGGATCCATTGTTCGCGGTCCATGTGCGCGTGATCGTCGACTCGTTACCGCAAGTGGTGTTGGCGCTCGTGTCGCTCTGGCTGATGGTGATTGTGCCGCAGCCCGTCGCCGTAGCCGAACCGGTCACCGATGGATCGGTAATCGCCGGGCACTGGGCCGTGATGTCTGGTGGGCACGTAATGTTGAGCTGCCCGCCGCCCGTGGAGACGTGGGCGATGTACATCCCCGAATCAAAGCCGGTGAACACGACGGAAAACGCGACATCGTTGCCGTTGCCGATGGACTTCACCTGTCCATTCCGCGCCTCGACCTGCCAGATATCGTAGGGCGTCCGTGGCGGACTGGTAATGGCGGCGCCAAGTTGCGCTAGTGCGATCGTGCTGTCCGATAGACGGACCAGTTCCTGCGTACAGGAATCGTGGAAGTACAAGCCGTAGAACCCCGTGCTGGCGGTCAGGTTCCCGAAGCCTACGAAAGTCATGTGGCCGGCGTCGTTTAGCGCCGCGCTCTCCTGAAAGAAGTTGTTGAACCTCGGGAACCCGCCCACCGGTGCGGACAGACCCGGCGGCGGCGTCAACAGATTCGCCATCAGGGAGATGGGTGTCCCGTCGATATCCGTCGCCCAGTATCCCTGCTGGTTCGGGGTCGGTGAGTTGATGACCGACGAGTACACGCCGACCTGACCGGCCGCGTTGACGTTGGGAAATGACGCCCCGCTAAACTCCGCCGGTGGAACCGTTTCGCCGGGAATCGGTAGGCAGGGGCCAAATGAGCACCCGAACGTATCGATGATGCGCGTGTGCGGTCCACCGGTGGCCTTCCCGGCGTAGTGCCCGAATTCGTTGAAACTGGGGAAGAAGTTGTTCTGAAAGACGACCGTCCCGGCGTCATTGATGTCGAGATTGTCGTCACTGGGGCCGAAACTCGGTCCAAACGTAACGGTCGATGTTCTTCCCGGGGCCTGCTGATACGCGGTCGCCACAGCCTGAATCGTACCGCCCGAGACCGCGACGGCGAACACGCCGCCGGTGGAAAACGTCGAGCGCGGGCCCACGTTCCCCTTGAACGCTACGATGCCGGGCGTGTTGTTGTTGATCGCTAAAGTCGGGCGCACCTCGCTGAAGGAGCCGAACGGCGTGATCATGCCGACCGGAGTGAAAACCGGATTCTGGGTACTGTCACATAGAAGCGTTCCGGCGCCGCCTGCGACCGTCGTACCGAAAATCCCGTTTTTCATGTTCGGAAACACAGCCGGGGGAATCAACCAGTCGCCCCAGTACACGACCTCACCATTGTTGTTAAGGGCCACGGTTAACATCTGTGTGATTACGAAATTAAACGTGCGAAAAACGGCCGTGGAATGACCAGGCACAGTCGTGAACGTGTCCACGATTGTCACGATAGGCCCGCCGGCGACATTCGTGGCGTAAAAACCCTGCCCGGAGCCGGCCGAGCCGCTGAAGGAAGCGAAGAAAACGACGTCTCCGAGATCATTGATCAGCGGGGCCTTGTAATCTGAAAACCGCGTGCCCGCAGGCCGCCCCGGAACAGGAAACGTCGGAACCCCGCTCGTCAACGTGTTATCCACGAGGACCGCCATCGGAAACCCAGGACGTTTTGCATAGATGCCGACGGCATTCAAGGCGTTGTTGTCAAGCTGTGAGGCGCTGCGGGCGCGAAAGGCGACTTCGCCCACATTGTTGATGACCGGCGGCAGCATGACGGGTCTGCTCGAGTTGTCCGTTCCGGTCAATTCGCGGAAGACGACGGGAGACGGTCGGCCGGGTACGGGATCGCCCACCACGCTGGTACGCAGCCAGAGCTTCTCAACCGTGACCGTCGCTCCAAGCGCGGGCCCAGCGATCAACACCGTCGACACGATGACTCTTCGAATAACTGAATTCATGCTACAGTCTCCTCCTTTTACGGGATGGTTTGGTCGGGAGTTTATGCGTCCCGAGTTCGCTAGGGGACCACTATAACCTAATCGTGAAAAATGGAAAATAAAAAACGCCAAGAAATTGTAATCGTTTATGCCCCATCGGCCTATTATGGCACCAAGGTACCCGCCACTCTGCGGAATGCCGGATCGAGTGCAGCATTTCCTTTGGCTGCCCTGCTGATCTTCGGGGTCTCCGTCAGATAATACGAGGCCTGGGGGTTAACCCTTGCCTATACCTGCCCCCGGCATACCCCGAATGCGCCAAACTGCTCGGGCTCGTTGTGACTTGCGTATCCATGTGGCCGCGTGGTGCGGGACGAAGTGTGGCCAAGCGGCGTGGTCTCTGAAGACGTCAGCCCGCCTGAGTATAATCATCAAAGTCGATTGCTTTGTACCCATCCGGCTTCAGGCCCAATGCTTCGGCCACCGGATCGTAGCCGACGGTGTGCGCTTCCTCGTGTTCTTTGGAGATTGGTTCGTCGTGCAGTTCGACTTGCGGTTCGGCCTCGGACGTACGGCTTGCAAGAATCGTGCGGGCCAGGTCGATTCGTTCGATTACCGCGGCCATGTCCGCAACGCGGTCCTTGGGGTCGGTCCGGCAGCAATCGTCGATCAACCGCGTGACGCAGGCCGGCAGGTCGTCCATCGTCGATTCGCGGATTTCCGAGATACGCCTTCCGACAAGGCTCGCGGAGTGCATGCTTACCGTCTGGTTCATCCCCGTGGCGATCGCCTTCCCCGTGACCACGCGGTGCAGCGTCGCACCCAACCCGAAGACGTCGGTTCGATGATCGAGCGTTCCACGTTGGGCTTGCTCAGGGGCCATATAGTCGATCGTGCCTTGCACCCGCGGCTTGGCCTCGTGGATTTTCGCGCTTTGGCCCAGGTCGATGAGCTTCACCACCCCCTCAGTCGTCACCAGGATGTTGTTGGGTTTTAGATCGGCATGGACCCAACCCGCGATGTGCATGGCGTGCAGTCCATGCGCCGTTTCGCGGAAGATGCGCAGGATCTCATCCATCGGGCGGTGGAATTCCTTGTCGGACATGGGTAGGCCGTTGACGTATTCGAGGAACAAGATCGCTCCGCGTACGCGGAACCGCTCGCGCAACAACCGTAGCTCGTACACCTTGCGGATGACCGGATGGTCGATCGTTGAGCCGATGGCGTACTCGGTCTTGAGGAGGTCGATAAAGCTCGCGTCCTCCGGTTTGACAATCTTGACGATCTTGACGGTGTAGTCCTGGCCCGTGCGCATGCACCGCGCGCGAAAGACCCGCGATTGGGCTCCGACGCCCAATTTCTCGACGATGCGATAATTTGGAATATCAACGGCCATTAGCTGTGCACGAGCTTGAATGGCGCTACCAACGAAGCGCCGGGTTCGCCCTGTCGTGCGTTGTGCGGAACGTCAAAACCAACGACAGAGCGCCGGCCGCTAACGCGCAGCCGCTCATGCGCCTATATGCCGCCCGCTATCAGTTCGTGCCAACGCCCTAACTGCTAACACCACCCAAAAGGACCGAAAGCGTCACGCCCCAATGAGCGGACCTCGGTGGTACGGCGAAGAAACCCGGGAGACGCGAAAAAGGAAGGTAAGACCGATAATAGCAATATTATACGAATGCGCCCGTTGGCCGAATGAATCTCGCGTTTACCCTATCCTCCCCAATACCCCCCTAATCTATCGGAACACTGGTGTCCTGTCAAACAAAATTTTCGAAAACTAGCACAACTTTCTTTACGCTGGTGCGACCCTTATAACGCACGACTTTGCTTGGCGGTTGGTGGCTAAGGCAGTCTAAAAAGAAAACTTGGAAAGGCGTGCAAAACAGGCTTGTTGAGAAAGACCCTTTGATGGACGACGTCATACTGCGGGATGTCAGCGAAGGTGACCTACCCATATTCTTCGCACAACAACGAGACCCGGTGGCCAACCAAATGGCCGCCTTCCCTGCGAGAGAAAGGGATGCGTTCATGGCGCACTGGACCAAGATTCTGGGCGACGAGACCAACACCATAAAGACCATTCTTGCCGACGGAAGTGTCGCCGGGAATATCGTGAGCTGGGAACAATCCGGTGAACGGTTGGTCGGCTTCTGGATTGGTAGGGAGTATTGGGGCAAGGGCATAGCCACCAAGGCGCTCGCAAAGTTTCTGGGGCACATCAAGGCGCGCCCTCTTTATGCCTGGGTTGCCAAACACAATGTCGCGTCCATTCGAGTGTTGGAGAAATGTGGGTTCACGATTTCCACCGAGGACAAAGGGTCTTCCAACGCACCTGGCGAGAAGGTCGAAGAAGTCCTTATGAAACTGGGCGCGAGCGAAAGAGAAGACGCTTAAACATTGCTGCACGCCTCCTCGCCACGCATTGCAGCCGGGGTGCCACTGACGAAGTGTGCCACTGCTCTTGAGCAGTGGGTTTGTCCCGGGAGGAAGACCACTGTTGTTCCAACAGTGGCACTAGACGGTCCGCTGCTCAAGAGCAGTGGCACATCTTCCCCTTACACGGTTCCTACAACTCGCCCCATGAATTGGCGGCTCGGACAGCTATTCCGCGAACAGTGGCGTGGAGATATAGCGATCGCCGCCGCTGGGTAATATGGCGACGATGAGTTTGCCTTTGTGTTCAGGCATGTGGGCCACGCGGTCGGCGACGCAAAGGGCCGCACCGGACGAAATACCACAGAAGATGCCCTCCTCTTTCGCGGCGCGACGTGCCCATGCGAAAGCGTCTTCGTTGGTGACGAGCATCACGTCGTCGATGACCTCGAGGTTGAGGATTTTGGGGATGAACCCCGCGCCGATGCCTTGGACCATGTGCTTGCCGGGTTGGAGCGGCTTGCCCTGACGCTTTTGAGTGATGACCGGTGAGTTCTCCGGCTCGATGGCGTAGCACTTAAAGGACGGCTTCTTGGACTTCATCACTTCGCCGACGCCGGTGATGGTTCCGCCGGTGCCAATGCCTGACACCAGGATGTCGGCCTTGCCGTCGGTGTCGCTCCAAATCTCCTGGGCGGTGGTCTTGCGGTGAATCTCCGGGTTGGCCGGGTTCTCGAACTGTTGAGGCATGAAGGAGTTGGGCGTCTCCTTGACCAGCTTCTCCGCGGCGGCGATAGCGCCCTTCATGCCGTCGGCCGCGGGGGTGAGGACGAGCGACGCGCCGAGGGCCTTGAGGATGGCGCGGCGTTCGATGGACATACTCTCCGGCATGGTGAGGATCAGCTTGTAGCCCTTGGCTGCACAGATGAAGGCCAAGGCGATCCCGGTGTTGCCCGAAGTCGGCTCGATGATTGTCGTGTTGGGCATGATCCGTCCGTCACGTTCACCGGCCTCGATCATCGAAGCGCCGATGCGGTCCTTGACGCTGGAGAGCGGGTTAGAAAACTCCAATTTGGCGCATACTGTGGCGGGCGCGCTGATGATGCGGTTGATCTTCACGAGCGGCGTGCGGCCAATGGCGCCGATAACGTCTTTGAACATCTGTCCCATTTGTCGTCCTCCCAATCCTGGGTCGAAGAAAATTACCGTTCCGAAAGAGCCTAGTGTAGGGTTGGTCGGAGCGAGGTGTCAACAGTGGCTCCGTAGTTCGCTGGGCACTGGTGGGCAAGCCACCAGTGGCAGGCAACGCCGTTAAGCAACTTGTGCCGTATGGTTCATAAAAATCCTTTCGATTCGGGCGTTTTCGGTTCGGGACAGCCTGCGCAATCTCGGCGGGCGGGGTCCGCCGAAGGCGGATTCGGTTTTCTTGTGCGGCCAGTCGCGGGCGCGTTTGGACGAGCGGCGTTCGTATTCGTCGGCGAGGGCCTGGCGAGGCCTGCGCAGCAGTTGCGTACACGATTCGCCGTGCCGCAAGGCTTCGATCGCCCAACGGATGGCCCGCAAAGCCTGGGCCAATCCTCCCACTTTCGCCGTTGACATTCGGTACGAATAATGCTAAGAGTCTCCGCTAGGAAGCGGACCGCAAGGGGACCGCCGTTCCAAGTCCCAAGCGATTGCAGTTTGTGAGGAGCATCATGGAACTCGAAGGCAAAGTGAGTCTCGTATCCGGATCGTCGCGGGGAATCGGGCGGGCGATCGCGATCATGCTGGCCGAGGCGGGCAGCGATGTCGTCGTCAACTACGTATCCAACCGCGATGCTGCTGAGGAGGTTGTCGGCCGGATCAAGCGACTCGGACGCCGAGCGGTTGCTTACCAAGCGGATGTGTCCAAGACGGATCAGAGCATGGATATGATCGAAAAGGCCCAAAAAGAGTTCGGCCTGATCCAGATTCTGGTGAACAACGCCGGGATCACCCGCGATCGGTCGTTCCTCAAGATCAGCCCGGAGCAATGGCACGAGGTGCTGCTGGTCAATCTCAACGGCCCCTTCAACCTCATCGGCCGGCTGCTGCCAAACATGGTCGAATCGAAATGGGGACGGATCATCAACATCACGTCGATCGTCGGACAGATCGGCAGCTTCGGACAATCCAACTATGCGGTCGCCAAGGGTGGGTTGATGGCCTTCACGAAGACGTTAGCGAAAGAAGTGGCCACCAAAGGCATCACCGTGAATGCGGTATCGCCCGGTTACATCGAAACGGACATGACGGCCGTGGTACCGGACAACGTCCTGGATTCCGTTCGGCAGTTGACTCCGATGGGGCGGCTTGGCAAGCCGGAGGAAGTGGCGATCGCGGTTCGCTTCCTCGCCGATCCGCGGGCATCGTTCATCACGGGCACCATCATCAACGTCAACGGCGGGATGTATATGTAAGGGAAGTTGGAAGTAAGATGATCGAAGATCGAAAAGTTGGCTAAGCCACGTCACTGAGTGTTTCTTGGGATTTTCGCCACCGTCACTCTCTTCTTTTAACTTCGGTTGGGTTGCGCACAAAAGAAGCCCCGCGAGAAAGGGGCCGCGCGATTTGCGCTAGGCAACCCTTGCGAGGCTTCATCCGACTTTGTGTCCTGAGTGTATCAGGACAAGGTCTTAAATGCGACCTTTCACCTTCATTATGCGCAACCTGCGTGCGAAAAGCAAATGAAATCACAAAAAAACTGTGCGAATTGTAGTCCGATTATCTCGACCGCGGCGATCGTCTAATCGCCTTTGAGACCTGGAATCGTGGAAGGCTCGCTTTCACCCGGTGTGGCGGACTTTTTCTTGACCCAGTCGCGCATGGGCTTGGGCGCTTGGGCGAGCCGCCATTGTTCGTGTTCGCTGGCTAGCATCAAAACGACGTGGCGCTGCGGTTTTTTCTGCCCCACCTTTTGCGTAGGATCAAGCGTTACCTCGGTGAGTAAAGCGTAAACCGTCTCCGGTTCGGTACGACCCGCATTCGGATCGGCGTCGAGCATCACTTTTTCCAGTGCCCGCACCTTGATGGTCTGGACGGCGTGCCAACCCTGCTCGAACTCTTCGCGCGGTAACGGATCCTCGCGGACGCTCCAGAGCAATCGGAAGGCCTCATAATCGCCCGTGGCACATGTGGTCATCGCCTTGGTCACGAACTCGTTCACCGTCGAATCCGCGACGCGAAGTTCGTCGGGAAAGACAAGTATATCCGGTTGCTTGGAATTGGCCGCGCCGGACGAGGGTGCTGCCGCGGAGGTCTTCTCAGGCTCGTCGCGTCGACAGGCGGGAGTCATCACCGCGACGAATAGTGCGATGGCTAGGGATACTCGAAAGGCCGAGACGGTCGTTGTGCGTGTCCTCACAAGCCATACTCCTTCCAGCGCTGCTCGACGAGTTGCTTGATCGCGTCGGTCATGGTGAGTTCATCGGGCCAGTCGCGGACGATCCCTTCGCCAGGGATTTTCCGAGTGGCGTCGATGCCGATCTTGCCGCCCGTTCCGTAGTAGGGCGTGGAGTGGTCGAGGATATCGCACGGGCCATCGACGATCACCGTGTCCCGCCGCCAGTCGACGTTGGCGCCCATGTGGAACAAAACGTCCTGCTCGTCATGCACGTTCACGTGGTCATCGACGACGACGATCATCTTGGAGAACATCATCTGCCCCGCGCCCCAGATGCTGCTCATCACCTTGCGGGCCTGCATGGGGTATTCCTTGCGAATTTTCACGAACACGCAATTGTGGAAGGCCCCGAACATCGGCATATGGTAGTCGATGATGTCCGGGATCAGCATCCGAAGCAGCGGTAGGAAGATGCGTTCGGTTGCTTTGCCGAGGTAGTAGTCCTCCTGCGGCGGTGAACCGACGATCGTCGTCGAGTAGATCGGATCACGACGGTGGGTGATCGCCGTCACGTGAAACGCGGGGTAGTGATCCGCAAGTGAATAAAACCCGGTGTGGTCGCCGAAAGGGCCTTCCACAAGCGTTTGCTCATGATCGACCCAACCCTCGATGACGATCTCCGCATTGGCGGGTACTTCCAGCGGGATCGTTTTGCAGGGTGTCAGTTCGATCCCGCCATTGTTGAGGAACCCTGCGAAAAGCAACTCGCTCACGTCTGGCGGAAGCGGACAACTGGCCGCGTAAGTCAGCACCGGCTCGCCGCCTAAGACGATGGCCAGCGGCATTTTTTCGCCGCGTTTCTTGTATTTGCGGAAGTGGCGAGCGCCGTCGTGGTGCATGTGCCAGTGCATGGCCGCCAGCTTCTCATCGTAGACCTGCACGCGGTACATGCCGACGTTGCGGTCGCCGGTCTCGGGATCGACGGTGTAGATGCCGGCCAGAGTAATGTAGCGACCCGTCCCGAAGGAATTGCCGATTGCCGATTGCCGATTGCCGATTGAAAGCCCGGTTCCATCTAATTGGCAATTGGAAATTGGCAATTGGCAATCCAACGGCGGTTTTCCCCCGTACCCCGGTTCCCCGTCATGCGGCCAGCATTGGATGATCGGTAGTGCCAACAAACTGGCATCGTCTGTATGCACTACTTCCTGGCAGATCCCGCGTTTGACCGACTTGGGCGCGAATCCCGCGATCTTGGCGAGCTGCGGGAGCTTTTTCATTTTCTCCAGCAGGGTCGTGGGCATTTCCGGTTTGACGAGTTGTTGAACGCGGTCGGCAAGCTCCTCGAAATTCGCCACGCCCAGGGCCAGTCGCATCCGTTCGTAGCTGCCGAAGAGGTTGATAGCGACCGGGATGCTCGATCCCTTGACGTTCTCGAAGAGCAGGCTATGTCCGCCGCGACAACCGTGGACCGGATCGGTGTCGGGCGGCGGCGCACTTCCCGCGGCGGGCAACTTGCTCATCCGATCGGTAATGGCTGAGATTTCGAGGATCGGATCGACTTGGGCCTGAACGCGCAGGAGTTGGCCGCGAGCGTCGAGATCACGGATGAAGGTCTGCAAGTCGGTATAGGCCATGCACGCGAACTCCCGCACCTATTGTACGGAAAGTAGTGTGATCGGGACACCGACGAACAAGGGGGCGCCATGCGGCATGGATCAATGCAGTGTGGCAGTTCGCGGCCTGGTCCGTCTATTTGTGGGTAACAGCAAGGCTTGCGCTGGCAGCTCTGATGACCGGTCGCTTCCGTTCCCCGCTTTGATCCGAAAGTGGCGGCTCACCGGGACTACGAAGCCCAGCGTGCCTTTGGGGCTGCGTCGGCGGTTTTGGTCGCGCCGAATTGCTCTTCCAATTCGGTGAGCAGGACGGCGAGGTTCTGTTCCCTCAAACCCTCCGGGGTCATCCAGCCGGCGGCGGCGTTGGCCTGGAGCATCTGCGAGATGCGGCGGCTGGCGAGGATGACCGTGGAATGGTTCTTGTTGCCCATGAACCGGCCGATCTCCGGAAAGCTCATGTCCGTGTGCCTTCTCGCGAGATACATCGCAATCCCACGCGCGAGGGCGATCGTCCTTGATTTCCGCGACGTATGGAGATCGGCCGGTGTTAGACCGAAATAGATCGAAACAACGCTTTCAATGTCGCCGAGCATCACCACGGGGGCCGTCTGCCGCACCAGGTCGCGCACGGCCCGCTCAGCGAGCGGTACGGTGATCGGCTCACCGCTGACGTGGGCCTGGGCGACTACCTTGAGCAAGGCGCCTTCCAGTTCGCGTATGTTGGCCCGGAAGTTCTCGGCGATGTGGCGGAGCACGGCGTCGCTGATGTCCACCTTCATGCGCTCGGCCCGGCGACGCAGGACCGTCGTACGCACCTCCAGATCGGGTGACTCGACGCGAACGACCATGCCCGACAGGAACCGGCTGACCAGCGACTCGGAGAAGTGGCCGATCATCTTGGGGTGGGCGTCGGAGGCGAGGACGATCTGCTTGCCCGCGGCGTCGATGGCCTTAAAGGTGTGCAGGAAGCCGTCCTGAGTCGCCCGCTTGTTGGCCAGAAAATGAACGTCGTCGATCACCAGGGCGTCGAGGCTGCGATAGCGGCTGTTGAAGGCGTCCATCTCGCGGGCCTTGATGGCAAAGACGTAGTCGTTGGTGAATTCCTCGCCGGAGACGTACCGCCAACGAAGATTAGGGTGGCGATCCTTTAGGCCGTTGCAAATCCCCTGCAACAAGTGGGTCTTCCCCAGCCCGCAGCCGCCGTGGATGAATAGGGGGTTGTATTGTGTCGACGGGTTCTCGACGACGCTCAACGCCGCCGCATAAGCCAAGCGGTTAGAGACGCCGACCACGAATTCGTCGAGCTTACCCTTTAGCGGGCCTGCAACGGGCAGCGAGCCGAAGCGACGGTGCTCGCGGGCAAGGCGGTCCGGATTGTTGGCGGCGAACTCCGATTGACGATCGGGCTGCTTCTTGCCTAGGTTCTTGGCCAGCAACGGCTCAATCGCGAAACTCAGCGTGTAGTCATTGCCGGTCACTTCGCGGGCCGCGTCGATGACCGCGGCGGAGAAGTGCTGCTCGATCCACTCCCCGACGAAGTGGTTGGGCACGCTCACCCGCAAGTAATGATCGGCGAACGACAGCCGCGTTGCGTTCTTGAACCAGATGTTGAAACGCTGGGGTCCGAGTTGGTCCGCGATCCGCGATTCGATTTTGGGGACGGCGTCCTCTGCGCATACTATCACCGTCAGCTCCTTGAAAAGGAGGGTACCAACTCTCAACGACCCGCCTGGGGTGGGTCAGTTTCGAACGAAAAAATAGGATAAACTCAGTCCGACACCGCCGGTCAACCCCTCGCGCCCGCACCCGCACATCTGCACTTATCGCGATGTCGTATTGGCGAAAATATCACTCGCCTTACGGCGTGTCAACAAGAAAATTCCCGCGTCGACGCTGCGTTTGTCGGTGCTTCCATCGCCACAAGGGGTTAGCGTCCAAAAAAATCTTTTCTCACCGCTTGAGCGGACGGGAAAATCGGTCGGCGAAGTCTTGGTTTGGAGAGCACGCGGGGGCGATGATCGTGACCTCTATGCGACCCGGCGCCGCGCTCAACTTTCGATGAGAGGCGAGGTTATGATCCAGGCGTCGCGGGCCGCGAACTCGATGAAACCCCACCGGCCATAGAGCTTGCGCGCCGGGGTGTTGCGTTGATCGACGGCGAGTGCCAACGAGTTGGCACCTACCCGTCCTGCCGCCTCCACCGCCCGCTGCATCACGGCGTCTGCAACACCCGTTCCCCGCGCGACTTGCGCCACGCCCATGTAAACAATCTCGAGCACTTCTTGACGGGCGAGTCGGCTAAGGAAGAGTACGGCCACGGGTTGCGTGTCGCGCACGGCGACCGACCAAAGCCCTGGATCGAACGCCCCGGCCGCGCGGTGTCCCGCAAGCACATCGGATATCGTACGGAGGCCCGTAAGCTCCGGACAATCAAGACTTTGCGCGTAGGAACGAAGGAGAGCTTGGGCAAATAGATCGGCCTGGTTCTCAGTGTATGTGACCCATTGGAGATTATTCGGTCGCTCTCCCGACGGAATGTCCGCATCGAGGGCTCGTCGGAGGTATAGAAGCCGAGTTAGGTAGCGAAGCCCCGAGGCCCGAACCGCCTCCGCAAGAGCTTGGGAATCCGGCGGTAACAACATTTCCAGCAAGATGATGGAACGATCCCAAGCCGCACGTTGAAGGGCTTTCAAACATGCTGTGGTCGCTTCGCGGAAACCGAGGCCGTCTCCGCGTTCCGGTGCATTGAGGAGCGCTGCTCGACCGGGACTTTCGATCGCAAGGGCGGCGGAGACGCATGTCGAACCGTGGAAGGCCCCGAAGAGAAGGTCGAGCGACAGGCCGCGATCCCGACTATCGGCCACAAGTTCGGAAACCGTCGCATCCACTCGACTCATCCGCCCTGGTGGTCGAGCACCGAGGGCGAGGTGCAAGACCGTCGAATGGTCAGGGTCCACCCCGTTGACGAGCCGTACTTTGAAGGCCGCGTTCGATCCGTTCACAAGTCCGGCATGTTAATCAGAACCGGGAACGCGAGCGACCGGTTTGGCATGGGCGGGTTGGCCGGTCGATGGTACGCAGCCTCGATGCGAGCGCCTTTCCGTTATGGGACGATTAGGAGCGTCTAACAGAACCCCAAGCGCAAGCGCGGGGCCTTTGCCGCGACCACGAAAAGGAGCAGACCGGTCGCTTGCGCTCCCGGTTCTGTTAGAGACTGTTAGGCATCACAAGACAAACCCGATAAAGGTGTTGCTAACGGGGTGTCTCCGCTCAACCGATAATCGAAATGCGCCAGGGAATCGTTGCTGAACGGCATTTACCGCCTGCGTTCTTATGCCGTCCTGACCAGACAACTGCACGACGAGTGTACCCTTCCGAGGAAGGCCGTCGGCGAGTTCGCACCTAGGGCCCCATGTTTGACGGAGACCCGATTATGACTCCTAGCCCAAACGCGTTCAAAGGCTTCGTCGATTCGCGCGCGTGTCACCGCCGCGACACGATCATCGTGGCAACCGTCTTGGGAATGATAGGCCTTCCCGCGTTACCCGCGGCAAGCGGTCAAACGAGGTGGGTGCGCACCGGCGGACCGCTCGGTGGGCTCGGTTATGACATCCGCGTGCACCCCCAGAACCCCAGCACGTTGTTCGTCACCGACGCTTTTAGCGGTGTGTTCAAGAGCACCGACAGCGGGGCGGATTGGGCGCCGGTCAATGACGGCATCGACACCCGCGCCGGCGGTAGCGGCGATGCCATCCCAGTCTTCTGTCTGACCCTTCATCCGAGCAGCCCCCAGTCCGTCTGGATCGGGACGCAAAACGCGCGGGGAATCTTCCGCTCCGCCAACGGGGGAACCAGTTGGACCAGAAAGGACAACGGCATTGTCGAGGAGTTCGGGATCACCTTCCGTGGAATCGCCGTCGATCCGAATGTTCCGGATACGGTTTACGCCGCAGCCGAGATCGCCAGTTGGGTCTGGGCGGGTGAGGAGCGCATGGGGCGCGAATTCGATCTGACCCAGGGCGTCGTCTACAAGTCCATGGATGGCGGGCAGAGTTGGAACGCCGTCTGGCGCGGGGACAATCTGGCGCGCTACATCTGGATCGATCCGCGCGATTCCGACGTCGTGTACGTGTCCACCGGCATCTTCGACCGCGAGGCCGCCAACTCCGATCCTCAAGCCCGGCTACACGGGGGTGAGGGAATCATCAAGAGCACCGACGGCGGGCAGACGTGGACGCGAATCAATAACGGGTTGAACAACTTGTACGTCGGTTCGTTGTTCATGCACCCGGAAGACCCGGACACACTGCTGGCCGGTGCGGGGAACATTCAATACCACGAGGGCGGAGGAGCCTACCTTACGACCGATGGCGGCCGGACCTGGGAGCAGACCCTGGTTAACAACGTCATCACCTCGGTGGAATTCGCCCTTTCGGATCCCCGTTTCGCATACGCCGGCGGCTCCGACGCGATCTATCGCAGCGCCGACGGGGGACGCACCTGGGAACAGGTTTCCGGGGGTGAGAACGGTTGGGGGTCGCCCGGCGTACGCGCCGGCTTTCCCATCGACTTTCAGGTGGACCCTGGGGATCCGGATCGGCTCTTCGTGAACAACTACGGCGGCGGCAACTTTCTCAGTACCGACGGCGGGCGCACCTGGTCGCCGGCGAGTAAGGGCTACACGGGCGCCCAAGTGCGCGATCTTGCCGTCGATCCCACCGCCGCCGGCCGCGTCTTCGCCGCCGCCCGCAGCGGCATCTTCGTCACGCTCCAGGGCGGCAACGAATGGGAAGGACGTGCATGGGCCCCGGCGGCCTCACTCGAATGGAATGCGGTCGCCATCGACCCAGCCGATCCACAGCACATCCTGGCCGCGAACAACTGGAACAACCTGATCCTAAAGAGCAACAACGGCGGGCGATCCTGGGACCCCGCGAGTGCCGAGGCGGGCATGAACCGGGGGTGGCGCACGATTGTCTTCGCGCCGTCGGATTCGACTGTCGTGTACGCAGGCGTGTCCGGCTTTTTCTCGGCGGGTGTGTTTGACAACCATCTTGACGGGGGCGGCGTCGCTGTATCGACTGATGGAGGCGCGACTTGGAGCGCGGCCAACGACGCCACGTCGACGACCGCAAACGTCTCCAACCTCGCCGTTCATCCCGAGGACGCCCAAACCATGTTCGCGGCGACCGGAAATCGTGGCCTACTCAAGACGATCGACGGCGGCAACCTTTGGAGCGCGAAGAACGAAGGTCTTCCGAATCCGCCCGTTGTCCTGGTTGTCGCCCTGCAACCCGCGGCGCCTGACCTCATGCTCGTTGGGCTTGAATCCGCAGGCGTCTACCGCAGCGAGGACGGCGGCGAGACGTGGACCCAGTCGGTGGACGGCATGAACCCGCAGGCCATGGTCTCGGACCTCGTGTTCGATCCGACCAACCCACAGCGGGTCTATGCCGCCGACCGGTGGAGCGGCGTATTTCGCTCCGACGACGGCGGTCGCAACTGGACGCCGGTTCACGACGGGCTTCGCACGCGCGAAGTCACCGCGCTGGCCGTTTCCGCGGACGGCGCTCATGTGTATGCGGCTACCGAAGGCGAAGGCGTCTTTCGGCTCGATCTCGCCGGCAGCGCGCCATCGACAGCCCAAGAGCCGGATATCGAACCGGACACACCGGACGCACCGGTAGATCCGGGAGAAACGTCACCGCCCGACGACGCCGCTAGTCCGCCGCCCGACGATGCCGCTGGTCCGCCACCCGATGGCGCCGACTCTGATCCGGACGGCGAGGAAGCAAGCGGAAACGAACCGGTCGGCGGTGGAAGTGACGTTCCGCGTAGTTGTGGCGCGGGAATGATCTTGTTGTTCACGTGGGCGCCCCTATTCCTCGTCCTTAGGGCCGCGCGGCGATTCCGCGGATGACCACTCGTGTGCTTAAAGGCGTAGGCACCCTGCGTGGGGTAGCGGTACCCGTGACCGTTGCACCGGCCTTGGCGCTTTTGCTATTAGCCGTTGCACGCGCGGCGGGTCCGCACAGTGACCTTCCTAGGGAAGTCTCGGTCGGTCAGGAACCGAAGAACGGTGAAACCACGACAAGAAACTCAATCCGCGGCATCGTTCGAGACGATCAGGGGCCGGTACCGGGGGCGCTCGTTCGCATTCAGGCAACGAACTTCCACACGCGGACCGGAAACGATGGTCGGTTTACCATCCCCGAACCTGCATGGCTTTCGGCGGATCGTCGCCCAATTTCCGAGTCCGTTCCGCCATCTTTCCGTGTGACGGCCTGGGCGTCTGGGTATTACATTGCCGGCCCGGTTGAAATCAAACCGGGGGACGAGGAGGCGACGATTCCCCTCCAGCGCCATACCTCCGTCGATCACGTCAACTACGCTTGGATTCCCGCCCGGCGAAGCGGCGAGGGGGGAAAACACTGTCAGAACTGTCACTCCGATCCCGGTGATCCCAACTCTCATCTTTTGTTCGATGAATGGGTCCGCGACGCGCACAGCGGCTCGGCGCGAAACCCACTGTTTCTGTCCATGTATTGGGGAACGGATCTCGAAGGACGTTCGAGTCCTCTGACGCGGTTTGCCGGACATAAGGATTACGGCCGGGTTCCTCTCCCGCCCGACCCTCGCCGACCCAATTACGGACCGGGCTTCCGCCTCGATTTCCCCAACCAGGCGGGAAACTGCGCGACCTGCCACATTCCCGCGTCAGCCGTGGACGCTCCGAACGACACCGACCCACGCTCGGTGTCCGGGGCGGGAGCGGAGGGCGTAACGTGCGATCTGTGCCACAAGGTCTGGGACGTTCATCTCGAGCGGTCCACGGGACTTCCCCCGGAGAACCGTCCCGGGGTGCTCTCCATGGAGTTCCGGCGGCCCGACGAGCACCGGCAACTTTTCTTCGGTCCGCTGGATGACGTGGCGCCGGGCGACGACGCCTACGCACCCGTTTATCGCGAGAGCCGCTATTGCGCCCCCTGTCACCAAGCTTCGTTCTGGGGAGTTGAAATCTACAGTTCGTACCGGGAATGGCTGGAAAGCCCTTACAGTGATCCGCAAGGTCCGGTCACTTGCCAGGACTGTCACATGCCGCGTCGCGGGGCGAGTTTCTTCACTCTTTTGGAGCGGGGCGGGTTGCTTCGATCACCGGAATCGATCGGGAGCCATCAGATGCGGGGCATCCGCGACCAGCTTTTTCTCGCGGACTCGGTAGAGCTGAAGGTGGATGCCCGCCGGGTGGACGAGGAGATTCTGATCGACGTTTCGGTCAACAATGTGAACGCGGGACATCACATTCCAACCGACTCGCCCCTGCGTCACGTGCTGCTGGTGGTCGAGGCGCGCGATCGAAACGGCGTCGAGCTTGAGATGCTCACCGGTCCCCGCCTTCCTGAATGGGCGGGCGATCTCGCCCACGGAGCCGGCCGTGTGTACGCCAAGGTGCTGGCGGAACTCTGGACCGACGCTTCGCCCACAGGCGCGTATTGGAACCCGATCCGCGTTGTCAGCGACACACGTATTCCAGCGAAGGCGACCGATGAATCCCATTACCGGTTCCTGGCCCCGGCCGAGGACGCCGCGGTTACCGTGAGGCTAATCTACCGACGTGCTTTCTACGCCCTGGCCCGACAAAAGGGTTGGGACATTCCTGACATCCTGATGAAGCGCTCGCACGTGATCGTCAGTGCGGAGGGCGATTCCGGCCGGCAGTAGTGAAGTCCCGCGGCGAATCCGCGTTTTTGACTGCGCCACGGGGGGGGCATGGGTTCATTTTCCAGAATCAGTTTCTTCTATTCGCGGCGGGTCGGCCAATCGAACCGCGTCGGGACACATGATAACTCCCGACGCACTCGGTCGGGAACCCGCGACAGACCGATCATGACGTTGGTTGGCGGCGCCCACCCTACCCGCTGGGGCGTTGTTCGGCGTCTAGCGGACGGCCGCATTCGGGGCAAATGCCGCTGATGTTTCCCGTGAGGTTGTAGCTGCAGCCGCGACAAAGCATGGGGTCGAGGACTCGTTCGACGTCTTCGTCCTTGACGCCCCAGAGGCCAACGCGTAACCCGGCGCGGCGTAGAGTGCGCGTTACGCTCATATTCACGAGCATTAGCAATAACAGATTCCCACACGGCGCGATCATGAAGATCCCGCAAAAAACGATCAAAAGTTGATGGCTGCCCTGCGCGATCAGCAACAACACGACGCCGACGATCATCAAAACGTAGACAGCGAGCTGCAGGACAACGAGGCCGATCAACACTACAGGGTGGAATTGTCCCCAGGGAAGAAACACCAGGAATTGCGAGAGCATCGACGCGCCCACCAGCCAGATCATCCATCGCTGGCGGCGGGCGAGATTGCGGAGATTGGGGGTGCGACGTTTCATCTGAGACCGAAAAGGGAGCGTAGAGCCCCAGGGAACGAATTGCCAGCAGCATCCAGACTACCTAGCACGTCGACCGCTTCCTCACGGTCGCGGTTCTGAACGACGCTGCTTTGCCCTACGTCATGCAACTTTCGTGCAGACTTTTTTGGCCGCGTCGGTGAGGTCGGTGGCGGTGACGAGTTGGGGAATGGCGGCCTCTTTGAGGAGTTGCCGGGCGCGATCGACGTTGGTCCCTTCGAGGCGCACGACGACGGGGACCTTGAAACCGACTTCCTTGGCGGACTTAATTAGGGCTTCGGCGATGGTGTCGCATTTGGCGATGCCGCCGAAGATATTGACCAAAACGCCTTTGACCTTGGTGTCGGCGAGGATGATGCGGAAGGCCTCAATGGCGGCATCGGCGGTAACGGAGCCGCCTACGTCGAGGAAGTTGGCGGGCATACCGCCGTGCAGCTTGATGATGTCCATGGTGGCCATGGCGAGTCCGGCGCCGTTGACTAGGCAGCCGATGTTGCCGTCGAGGGCGATGTAGGAGAGGTTGTGCTCCTTGGCCCGAAGCTCCATGGGGTTTTCTTCCGTGGGGTCGAACATCTCTTGGACCCGCTGGTGACGGAAGAAGGCGTTGTCATCGAAGTTGATTTTGGCGTCGATCGCCAGGATGTCGCCGCTCTTGGTGCGGACGAGCGGGTTGACCTCGGCGAGCGAGCAATCGTACTTGTAGAAGACGTTGACCAGGCCGCGGATCACTTTCTCGGCGGATTTGACCTGCCCTTTTTCCTTGAAGCCCAATGCGGTAATGAGTTGCGAGCATTGGAAGCTGAGTAGGCCCATGCTTGGGTGCAGCCAGCACTTGACGATGGCGTCTGGGTTGCGATGGGCGACGACCTCGATCTCCACGCCGCCTTCCTTCGAAACCATGACCACGGGTCGGCGCTTGGCCCGGTCCACGACGACGGCGACGTAGTATTCGCTTTCAATGTCGACGGCGGCGGCGACGAGGAGTTTTTTCACCTGAATGCCGCCTGGGCCGGTTTGGGGGGAGACCATGCGATTGTTGAGCATGAAGGAGGCGGCTTGGCGGACTTCGTCGGCGGAGTTGCAAAGTTTGACGAACCCGGCCTTACCGCGACCACCGGCGAAGACCTGGGCCTTGACCACCGCCCTACCGCCGATGCGTTCGTACGCGGCGACGGCGGCGTCGACTGATTCGACGACCTGGGCCTGGGGGACAGGGACGCCCGCTTCGGCCAGGAGATCACGGGCTTGGTACTCGTGGATTTTCATGGTTTCCGACGCTCCATTCGCTCGCTTCCGCACGCGGCTTTGATTTCCGGACCTATCTTGGGTTGATCTTGCGATCGTGTCAATTGGAAGGATACTTTCGGCAAGGGTTGGTCGTGGGTACGATGCTGCTCGTGGCGTTCGAGGGAGAGTGACGTGGATGGCTACTAATCGCCCTAATCCCGACGTGCTGGCGCTGTTGGTGTGCGATCAGATCATCACCGACCGGCTGACGGGCAAGCAGTCGCTGATCGGGATGTTCAGCAAGGTCCACGCAGCGGGGTTTCCGGCGACGCACCCCCAGCTTGCGGTGTTCGTGGGTCTAACCGATGGTCACGGTCGGACGGAGCTAACCATCCGCATCGTGGACAGCAATGACGCCCGTCCGCCGATCGTAGAGGGCCGCGGCGCGGTGGACTTCAAGAATCCTCGGGCGATTGCCAATCTGGCGCTGCAGTTTCACGGGTTGACCTTCCCCGTGCCGGGGGAGTATCGCGTACAATTGTGGTCGGGCGCCGAGTTGCTGCGTGAGGCACGGTTGGAACTCGTTCATATCCCCCCACCCCAACCCAAGCCGGCCCCAGCCGAACCTAAGGGCGGAGCAGAATAACCCGTCGGGTGGGATTACGGGGCGGTTGCGAGAAGGTACGCTCGCGGGTAGCTTGTTTCGGGGAAGTTGACCGGTCAACGATGACCCCCACCCCGACCCCCTCTCAAAGAGGGAGGGGGATACATCAGATTGTAAGGAGCAGCTCGATGAGCGATGAGGAAGTGGCTCTCGAACAGGAAGAACAAGAGGCGTCGGCGACGCCGGACGAGGAGCTATCTGAACAGCAGAAGCTGATGGCCGAGTTGAAGGAGGCCATCACCGTCCAGCGCGAGCAGGTCGGCGCTCTGCGACTCAAGCTCACCGTCAACGTGCCTCGGGATACGGTGGAAAAGCAGCTCGGGAAACAGTTCTCCGAGCTAAAGCGCGACGCGGCGATTCCCGGCTTTCGGAAAGGGCATGCTCCTTTGCGATTGGTCGAGAAGCGCTTCGGTTCGGACGTTGGGGAGCAGCTCAAGGGGCAATTGATCGGCAGCGGTTATCTCGCCGCCGTCGAGAAAGAGGAACTCAAACCCCTGGGTGATCCGCTCATCTGGGTGAAACTCAAAGAGCAGCGCTTCGGCGAGGACCAGAAGCCACGGAGCGTGGAGGTCGAAAAGCTGCTGCCGCTAGATCAGGCGATCGACCACCTTCCCATGCCCAAGGAGGGGCCGTTCAGCTTTTCGTGCGAGCTTGAGATCAAGCCGGCATTCGAGCTTCCCAAGCTCGACAAGATCCCCATCGAACGACCGGCGATCACCATCGACGACGACGATGTACAAGTCGAACTCGACCGGATGCGGATGCGGCGGGGTACGTTCCAGCCCGTCGAGGAAGGGGCGGTGGAACGAGACGACCTGCTGTACGTAGCGATGAAGTTGTCGGTCGACGGCGAGCTGCTGGATACCGAGGACAACTTCGATATTGCGGCCCGGGATATCCGAGTCAAAGGGATTCCGCTGATCGGATTGGGTGACGCGTTGGAGGGTCACGAAGTCGGCGATGATGTGACCTTCGAAGCGACGGTCCCCAACGACCATGACAACCTTGGCCTGCGGGCGAAGACTGCGAAGTTTGAGTTCACCATCCGGGAGATCAAACGACTGGAGCTTCCGCCCATCGACGATGAGTTCCTTTCCAGCATGGGCATCGAAAGCGAGAAGGACCTGCGAAACACTCTCCGTTCGCTCCTGGAATCGGAGTTGGAGCGCACGGTCAAGCGCAAGATGTACGACCACGTCGGGCAATACCTGCTCGATCATACCACCCTCGAAATCCCCGAGGGATTATCGCAGCGGCAAACGGAACGTTCCGTGGCCCGGCGGATGATGGAACTGTTGCAATCCGGCGTACCGGCGACCGAAATCGAGCGGGTGCGGGATGAAATGCGGGCCAAGGCCCACGACCAGGCGATCCGCGACCTCAAGCTCTTTTTCATTCTCGAAAAGATCGCCGAGGAACGCGAGATCGACGTGAACGAGGAGCAGCTTAACGCCGCGATTTCGCAAATCGCCCGGCGGTCGGGGAAGCGGTTTGACCGTGTACGGGATGAGTTGAGCAAGCGCGACGGCCTGACCACGTTGTATTTGCAGTTGCGCGACGAGAAGGTATTGGACACGCTTGTGGCCGATGGTGAAGTGACCGAGGTGGAAGGTCCGAAAAAGAAATCGACCCCGGCCGCCAAGAAAAAGAAAACGACCACGCCGGTAGCAAAGAAAAAAACCACGAAGACCAAGAAGAGTTAACATAAGTAGATAACATCGGCCTCCGGGGGCTTTTTGCCGAAAAGACCATCGGGGTATCGGTTGCCGAGTGGCACGGTCTTACGAAGCAAGGCCGTGATCGGCATCCGGGGCACATGGCCGAGCTGGCGCTTGACCAAGCCACCCGAAGAATCGGGCTTGAAGGAACACTAGGGATGCATGAAACATTCGGCCCGCCGGGCACGTTGAGTCAATATCCGCCGTATCAGCGCACCCGTGAGATGTCCATCACGGACATGCTGCTGGAGAACCGGATCATTTTCCTTGCCGGTCCCATCGTGGAGCGGACCGCGAGCGTCGTGATCCAACAACTGCTCTACCTGCAATCCATTCGCCGCGACCAGGACGTCAATCTGTATATCAATTCGCCGGGCGGGCTGGTGGATCAAACGCTGGCGATATACGACACCATGCAGTTCATGGGGTCGGAGGTGGCGACCTATTGCATCGGGCAAGCGGCGAGCGGCGCGGCCATCCTCCTCATGGCGGGAACCAAGGGCAAGCGATACATCCTCCCCAACGCCAAGGTCATGCTCCATCAGCCCTACGGCGGCATCACGGGCCAGGCCGAGGATATTCGCATCCAAGCGGAGGAAGTGCTTCGTGACAAGGCCCGCCTGAACTCGATCATCGCGAAATGCACGGGTAAGTCCGCGGAAAAGGTGGCCGAAGAGACGGAGCGCGATCGTTACCTTACCGCCGATGAGGCGTTGGCTTACGGAATCGTCGATGAAATCCTCGCCGACGATCGGAAGAAAAAAAAGTAACCCCTCTCCCCGCCGGGGAGAAAAAGTAGGGTCCGCTCTGCGGACCACCCTTACGCGATAGGACCCAATAGAATGTGTGCGCTTTCCCAACGAGTGCCTTTCGTCATTGAGAGCACCGGCCGCGGCGAACGGGAGATGGACATCTTCTCTCGTCTGCTGAAGGACCGGATCATCTTCATCACCGGCGGGATCGATGACGACGTTTCGAACCTGGTCATCGCCGAGTTGCTGTTCCTGTCGAACGAGGATTCCAAAACGGACATCCACATGTACATCAACAGCCCCGGCGGCTCGGTGTCGGCCGGGTTGGCGATCTACGACACCATGCAATACCTGCGCTGCGACGTGGCCACGTACAACGTCGGTTTGTCGGCCAGCATGGGGGCGGTGATTCTGTGCGGCGGCGCCAAGGGGAAGCGGTACCTCCTGCCTAATTCGCGCACCCTGCTCCACCAACCGCTCATCGGGGGGATCATGCAGGGCTCGGCGACGGACCTGTCGATTGAGGCCGAGGAGATCATCCGCCTGCGGAAGGCGTTGTACCACATTATTGCCTCGCGCAGCGGTAAGCGACTTGAGCAGGTGGAAAAAGATTGCGACCGCAACAAGTGGCTCGACGCCCAGGAAACGGTGGCCTACGGGTTGGCCGACTCCGTGCTCGAACGTATGCCGCTCCCGAAGTAATCACATCGTCCATGAGCCGTCTAGGCGAAGAGGTAGCGCTCGCTCGGTAAGTCGATTCGACCGTGCACCCGTCACGTTCTTCTGGTAGAGTGTTCCTCGGGCGCGCTCAATCCGCGCCCGAGATCGGAGGAAAATCGAAGGTGTGCGAAAAAACGCTAATACGAAACGAACCCAGTTACAAATTCGTAACCCTTTATGAAAACAATATTTATGGATTTTGTTCAATTGTAACAAAGCCAAAACGAAGCCAGTTACAATCGACGACTACGACCCAGGCAGGTACCCCAACTACCTCCGCGTACAATTCCTACCATGGCTAAGATACACGACCGCGTTGACGCGAATTCGGACGGTGCCACAACACCTGCGCGGTCGCTCGATTTCATTCGCACGATCGTGACGGAGGATCTCCGCACCAACAAATGGGGCGGTCGTGTGCAAACGCGCTTCCCGCCTGAACCCAACGGCTATTTGCACATCGGACACGCCAAGTCCATCTGCTTGAACTTCGGGATCGCCAAGCAGTTCGGCGGTATGTGCAACCTACGCTTTGATGACACTAATCCAACCGCCGAAGAGGAGGAGTACGTCCAATCCATCCAGCACGACGTGAAGTGGCTGGGGTGGGATTGGGAGGATCGACTCTACTTCGCCTCGGACTACTTCGAGCAAATGTATCAGTGGGCGGTTGAGTTGATTAAGAAGGAAAAGGCTTACGTCTGCGATCTTCGTGCCGATGAAACCAGTCAACATCGCGGCACACTGACCAAACAGGGCAATGACAGTCCGTATCGCAATCGCACCGCCGCGGAGAACCTGGATTTATTTGAGCGGATGCGGAAGGGTGAATTCTCCGATGGTGCGAAGACATTACGGGCCAAGATCGACATGGCCCATGCGAACATGAACATGCGCGACCCGGTGATGTATCGCATTCTCCATGCGACACACCACAACACCGGCGACAAGTGGTGCATTTACCCTATGTATGACTGGGCCCACGGCCTGGAGGATTCGATCGAAGGGATTACCCATTCCATCTGCACCTTGGAATTCGAAGACCATCGTCCATTGTATGACTGGTTCATTGATGCCATCAATGAGGGTCGCGGACCGGGAAGTCCACAGGGAGAGAAAGTCCATCATCCTCAGCAGATTGAGTTCGCACGACTTGAACTAACCTATACCGTAATGAGCAAGCGAAAGCTGCTCGAATTGGTCAAGGGTAAGTATGTGAACGGATGGGATGATCCGCGTTTGCCCACGATATCCGGGCTGCGCCGGCGGGGAGTGCCGCCGGAGGCGATCCGCGAGTTCTGTGATCGGATCGGAGTGGCCAAGTTCAACAGTACGATCGACGTGCAACTGCTGGAACACTGCATTCGCGACTATCTCAACAAAACGGCCATGCGGGTGATGGCGGTCCTGCGACCGCTGAAGGTTATCATCGACAACTATCCGGGCGGCCAGGTCGAAGAACTGGATGCGATCAATAACCCCGAAGACGCGAGCATGGGGACTAGGAAAGTTCCATTCTCGCAAGTGCTCTATATCGAGCGGGACGATTTCCGCGAAGACCCGCCCAAGCAGTTTTTCCGCCTCGCTCCGGGGCGCGAAGTGCGCTTACGCTATGGATATTTCATTACGTGCAAGAGCGTCGTCAAAGATCCAAAGACGGGCGAAGTCACGGAACTGCACTGCACCTACGACCCTGCGACGCGCGGCGGCGATTCTCCTGACGGACGCAAGGTCAAAGCAACTCTACACTGGGTCTCCGCCTCCCATGCAGTACAAGTCGAGGTGCGACTGTACGACCATCTTTTTTCAAAAGAAAACCCCAATGAGACACCCGACGGCGGCGACTGGAAGTCCAACCTCAATCCGAATTCGTTGGATAGTCTGATTCCGGCCTATATTGAACCGTCGGTCGCATCGGCCGCGCCTGGTTCGCGTTACCAATTCGAGCGCGTGGGGTACTTTTGTGTCGATCTCGACTCGACCATCGGCAAACTCGTATTCAACCGGATCGTCACGTTGAAAGACACTTGGGCAAAGATCGAAAAGAAACAAGGATAGGCGGCATTTTTAAGCAAATGGTCTACTCCGTCAGGCCGCAAGTGAAAACGGCGGGATCATTGCGGCGGGAGCGTGCGGTGTCGTCGGGGCAGTTGGTCTCGTCGGAGAGGAATCGTTGCGGGCGGATCATTTCGTCGACCGTGTGACCGGCGAGCATCAATTCGACGTAAAGCACATGCTCTGAGTCGGACGGTTCGGAACGCGGGACGTGATTGAAGCCGAGCGTGTGGCCGATCTCGTGGGCGGCCACGTTGGCGAAAATCAGCACCCAATCGTCGAAAGTGTAAGAGCCAGGGAAATCGCGAAGCTCGTCGCCGAAGATTAAGGCGCTGTTGTCGTGCTGAAGGTTGCAGGGGTCGAATTCGCCTTCGCCGATCTGGCCGCCGCCGGCCTGGGAAGGCGCGTGAACGACATAGATCGTGGTTGCGTCGTCGTCGAGACGTTCCTTCTCGTTCTGCACGGCGACGCTGAGGGAGGGTAGGTCACAGAGGATGTGAACGACTTCACGTCGGACGGCATCCTTGAAGGCTTCGGAGGCGTCGGCAAGTGTGCCGCCGTCGGCGGTATCGAAGCTCGCAAAATCGAGGCCGGGGAACTCATCCCCGGGGTAGATTTTGCTAGTACCGCCGGACCATTCGAGGATGACCAAGTCGGTCGCGGCCGCTGCGCCAGCGCAGTCGGAGACGAACACTGGCTTGGAGGCGGCGTTGCCAAGGTTGTTGCCGCAGCCGCATAGGAACAGAGCGCAACAGAGCACATCCGCTGAGATGTAGGTGTAACGGGTGCTATAAGCATATACGGACCTGGCCATCTTTCCACCTCCTCCAAGGGCGGCTACTCTTGTTCTTGGGGGGGTGGGACTGAAAAGTCAAACCGTCGGGCGATTATATTGTTGTTCGACTTCCGGACTATCAGTAGGCGAGGAATCCATTATACTACAGGTTCGATAATCGTTAGGCGCGGCCATACTGGCAGCCGGTGGAATGACATGCTGAAGTACCTACACGTTTGTTTGGAAGCCTTCGGGTATGCGCTGCCGGAGACGGCAGTAAGCTCGGTAGAGATCGAGCGTGAGTTGTCGCCGGTCTACGAGCGGTTCGGGCTTCACGAGGGCCGTCTGGAACTAATGACCGGGATCCGCGAGCGACGGTTCTGGGATGAAGACACCCTTCCCAGCGATGGGAGCACGCAAGCCGGTCGAAGGGCTTTGGAGAAGTCGGGCGTCACGGCTGGGCAGATTGAGTGCTTGCTGCACACCTCGGTGTCGCGCGACTGCCTGGAGCCGGCGACGGCGTCGGTGGTGCACGATAACCTGGGGCTGCCGACGAAATCCATTATTTATGATATCTCCAACGCTTGTCTAGGGTTCCTCAATGGGATCACGTCCTTGGCGAACATGATTGAGCTGGGGCAGGTGAAACGCGGGTTGGTCGTGGCCGGTGAAAGCAGCCGGCAGCTTGTGCGGACGACGATCACGCAATTGCTCAAGGCGCGGAACCTCACTCGGCGCGACCTCAAGGCGGCGTTTGCGTCGCTCACCATCGGGTCGGGCGCTGTGGCATTGGTCATGACCCATGACTCGGAGTCGCAGACGGGGCATCGTCTGCTCGGCGGGGCGGTGCGCACTGCAAGCCATCACAACGATCTTTGCCGGGGAAGCGCGGATACGGGTTTCGCCGCCGACGCGGCCATGAGCATGCGCACCGACGCGGAGATGCTCCTGGAGGGTGGATGCCGGCTCGCGTCGGAAACATGGACGGCGTTCAAGCAGGCGCTCAACTGGACAGGCGAGGACATTGCCCGGTCCTTCTGTCATCAGGTGGGGGCGATTCATCGCGATCGTTTGTATGAAGCGATCGGCCTCGATCCGGGGAAGGATTTTTCGACGTTCGACTCGCTGGGCAATGTCGGCTCAGTGTCGTTGCCGCTTACGATGGCCATGGGTGTTGAGCGCGATCCTCCGCAGCGCGGTGACAAAATCGCCATGCTCGGCATCGGCAGCGGGTTGAGCAGCGTAATGCTAGGCGTGCAGTGGTAGCGATGCGTGATGCCGTCAGCCCCAACGCCCGTGAGCGTTGGGGCGAGCGAATGGGCTCCGACCCGCGACTTGCCGGTCTCGGTGAGCTTTACCCCTTCGATTCGCACTACGTGGACGTCGGCGGAGTGCGAATGCACTACGTCGATGAGGGTTCGGGGCCGGCCATCGTCATGGTGCACGGCAATCCGACGTGGTCCTTCTACTACCGCGAACTGATAAAAGGGCTTCGGAATCACTACCGCGTAATCGCGCCGGACCACATCGGATGCGGACTGTCGGATAAACCGCAGGACTACCCCTATACACTGGCGACACACATCAACAACCTTGGTCGGTTAATCGACCACTTGCAGCTTGAGGACATCACCTTGGCCGGGCATGACTGGGGCGGTGCGATTGGATTCGGATGGGCCGCTCGGAATCCGGATCGGGTGAAGAGATTCGTTGTGTTCAACACGGCGGCGTTCTTTGGACGGATGCCTTTACGGATTCGCGTCTGCCGCTGGCCGATCTTGGGTGAAGTGCTTGTTCGGCGATTGAACCTATTCGCTCGTGCGGCGATTTGGATGGCCAGTGGGCGGCGCGGGCGGATGACGCCGGAGGTTGCACGCGGGTATCTATTGCCCTATGGCAAGTACGCGAATCGTGCGGGTGTGTTTCAGTTCATCCGCGACATCCCCATCACTCCTTCGGTTCCGAGCTACTCCGTGCTCGAATCCATCCAAGCCGCATTGCCGCGGTTCGGTAATCGGCCTATGGCGATCTTCTGGGGTGGGAAGGACTTTTGCTTCAATGACTCGTTCCTCCAGGGATGGATTGAACGGTTTCCGAATGCACATGTCCACCGCTTTCCCGATGCCGGCCACTATGTGGTCGAAGACGCCTACGAATGTATCCTGCCGCTATTACAGACATTTCTAGAACAGACGAATGACGCGGGGTTCACGCCGCACCGGCCATGAGCTGCCCGATCGTAATGGGTTTTTCTGCTACCGATCGCGATACGCAAGAGGCATATCCGGCCCAAATGAACAGAAGTCCTGTGAACTCGCCAATGTATAGCCATTCCACATGTCCCATTTTGGCCATCCATCCGCCGAGCGCCGGTAGCAAAGAACCGAAGGCAATCAAGGTATTGCCGATCGCGCGATGGTGGGTTTCACGACGCCAGCGGAACCGATAGGCGCTTAGGGCCGCACCGCCGAATAGGAAAAACACCGCATAGGTATTGATGATCGGGGTGAAGGCGCGGATCCACGACCATCCCAAAACAGCGCCGCTGGGACGGTGAAGCTGTAGCGCCTCCGTGTTGACCGGCGAGAATGCGACCAACAATGAGAAGACGACAATGAAAGGAACAGTTAAGGCCGTCAGAATATGAGCGGTGCGGCGGCTCAACAGTAGGTAGACGGTGCCTTGAGCGAGGGGGTATCCGCCGAGCAGTGCCCCGGCGATATACCAGGACTTGTTGAGCGCGGGGGAGTTTCCCATGAGCGTAACCAAGCTCTCCGTGGCCGTGCCGAGTCCGTAACAGGCAATCCCCCCTGCCCACCACAGAAGGTGTGCGCCTGTCCCCTTTTGACGATAACGCCGCAATAAGACGCCGCAGAAAATCACCGAAAGGATCGTGGTTGCGATTGGAACATAATGAACAAGTTCGGGTTGCGTTGCCATTTCATTCATGAGCGTTCTCTTCCTTGATTCAGTAACCCTGTCGGTGCGGGTAGGGAACTCGCGTCAGGTAAATGTTGAATTCGGATTCGCCCTCGGCGTGAATCTCCAGGCGGGCGGGCAACCGGCCCGCGCCGGTGTTTCGCTCGAAGATGCTCCGCGAGGCGCGCAGGTCGGTGCGTTTGTCCACCACGCCGCTGTGGGGATACTTGGGCCGACCCTGTGTTTCGCTGCCCTCGATCAGGTCCGCGATGATCGGGAAAGAGAAGGTCCACGGTCCGATGGAATCGCGATTGGGGGCGTTGGGATTACTCGGAGTATGGCGACGGCCACTTATCAAACGTAGCGGACGACCGTCGAAGTTCACGTAATTGCTGACCACTGGATCGAGTGCAGACCCAGTGTCGTGTTGAGTCTTGTCGAAGGGCACGCCCTCGCCGATCTTGCCGGCCGTGCGGAACCAATAGGTCATCTTCCAACCTTCCGGGCCAGCGGCCTCCGGGAATCCGCGGATGGCGCTCGGACACTTCCAACTGCCCGGGGTCACGTAGGACATAAGCATTGGCCCAACGGACGACTTATATTCTGGAGCAAAGGGGTCGGCATTGGGATCGCTGAGGTTTACGTCCTCCATGAAAGGCACCCGGTCTTTGTTGGCGTACGCGTACTGCAACACACCGGTCCAGATACTTCTGAAGTTGTTGCGACAAATGAGCTGTTTCGCCTGCTCGCGGGCACGGCCCAAAGAAGGGAGAAGAATCGAAATGAGGATGGTGATGATGGAGGTCACCACCAATAACTCGATTAAGGTGAATGCGTGTCGAATTCGTTTCATATGGTTCATAGGGGTCACTCCGTGTGTGCCTCGGTCCCTTTCTAGTTTCCTCCACTAAACCGCTGTTGAAAGCGGCTCGCGTCCTGCAAGTCCACGTCCCCATCCTCGTCCAGGTCGAAAACGCACAAACACCCGTCCGCGGACAAGACGACTCCGGGGCCTGGGGTGAGGTCAGGACCGTCCAAACAGTTTCGCATCTCCTTCCAGTCCGCTTGGCCGCGCCGCTCGTTGCCGTCCACGTCGCCGGATGGGACGAGGTCGATGGTCAGGCGTGGAGCGCGGGCGTCGGGATGCAAAGCGATGCCTTCCTTGGTGAAGAAGGTCGGAAACCCTGTTGGCGCCTGCTTGAAGGTAACGGTCAATGCTGTGACCGCGGCGAAGACCCGCCCCGAACGAAGTTGCTCTTGAAAATAGTCCCGGACTCGCCAGTCGGAGAGTGCGAGATTGACGTCGAAGTTCACCGGGAAAGGCACGGTCTGGTGCCCGCGCACATATCCGACGGGGACGCCGATCGACCAAGGAGTCGGGGTGAACTGATCTTTGACGGAGTCCTCGACATGCACCATTGCTCCCGTCGTTGCGTCAAAGATAAAGGGAAAAGGATCTCGGGGGACCAACTCTTGATCGTCGCCGCCGACGTAGAGGCTGGTCTCGACCCAGTTACTGTAGGTGTAGTCCGGCCCGAAGCCGACGCCGAACAGCTCGAGCGGTTGTCCCAGGTCGCTGTCGGTGATCGGGTAGTCGAGGTTGAACCAGGGGTCGGTCGTTAGATCGACGTACCAGTCCGCGACCGGACAGACAGAACAGACGGCGCCAGTCAGCGTGACGCGGACCGAACGGATGTCGTAGGACTTGGGCGGCAGGTCGGTGCAGACCTGATCGTCGGTACGCCAGGCGATGAGGATGATTCCGTCGCGGTCGTTGAAGGTGGTGAAGTTGGGGTCGGCGGTGGAGCCGAAGCACGAGGCCGTCCCCCGCCGACCGGGATCGAAATTAAAAGGGTAGTGCCACCGATCGTCGCTCGGCGTATCGAATACAACCTCCCCTGCCAGCGCCGCGGCGGCGCTCAGGACAATGGGCAGAACTGCGATCAGTCGATGGGTCATGCTAAGCCCAGCCTTCGCGACGCAACCCGACGCCCTATGACACACGCGCCGATGGCCAAGAGGGCCAGCGAGGTCGGCTCGGGAACGATATGTACGTTGTCAATGTCAAAAGAGAACGGCGCGTCGACTCCGGCCAACCCTTGAGGTACGGAGATGCCGATCTGCACGTGGCCGATGTTGCTGAACACCTGGTTGTAGGTGAACGGCCCCTCGTAAACCAGGTTCGGATTGGGCAAGGCGGCAGTAAGCTCTGTCCACGTTCCGCTCGGAACGGGGATGAAGAAGATGTTGTTCGCCCCGGGGAAGTTGGCCGGACCGGCAAAACGCACGAAGAAGTTCAAGGGCACACCGGCGTCGTGGCGGACGGACGCACTGAAACCGTTCACGCCGTCCGTCACCCAATTGCCCACGAACGCCCCACCGCTGGAGCCGAACTCGTCCTGAGCGCGGAACAGGACCGGCGTGTCGTTCGCGGCGAAGTTGACGAAGTTGAGGTTGGTCGAGGCAAAGGGGCTGCCGTCGGGCCCGCCGAAAACGTTCCAGGCAAGCGGCGTGGTTCCCGGCGAGTCAAACCAGTTGGCCGAATTGGCATTGAAGGTTTCCGTAAATGGGACAGTCGCCGCCGCGGCGCGGTGCGCGACCATGAGTGTGCTCGCGACGATCGCGGCTAGCTTAATGCTGGAAATAGTGATCTTTCGGTACAAGGTATATCCTCCGTTTCATGTCGCCAGTGACGTTACGTCACCGGCTGGTGAGCTTAAAATCCTCCGCACTCCCATATTTCTCGTAACGAGCGTCGTGCCAGTCGGAGACACCGTCTGGCCGCGCAGGTACAAGGAACGCGGAACAACGAACCGTTAAAACCGGATCGATTGCAATAGCTAGTGGAAAAACAGATTGGCTAGGAGAGCGGGGGTGCGCGTGGCGCCAAGACTCCCGTGGAGACGAGCCAGCGAGGAGGCCTTAGTGTATTCAAGTACGTTAGGCGGTGAAAATAGGCGTATGAGGCCGCCGGCGACGAAAGAACGACCAAGCGATGAGCGATAAAGCCGCGAACTCGCAGCATTGCTCGTCGCAGGCCGTCGAACTCGACGAGCGTGCCGACACAAAGTACGATGCCGAGATGGGTAGGAGAGTACGACAGCTCACCCTTGGTCGCACGATCTAAAACGTTCACATGAAGCAGCGCGATGATCACCAGAGAAGAGATGAAGGAGCGCCAGCCCGGTCTGAGGCGTAGCCAAGACACGTCGGCGATCTTTAATGCGAAGAAAACAGCCGAACCGATCAGGGCGAGGAAGCGGAACCAGCTAGAAAGCCACTCCGCGTTGTCCGACATTCCATCGAGAACGAACCAAGTGGAACGAATCGCCCCGACGTGGAGGACCAGAATGAAAACCCAAAAGGCTCGTTTCAGGAGCGCATGTGCGTTCGCAAGTTGAAGAAAGGCGAAAAGGGTATGTCGCAGCCGCGCCATCCAGATCCTCAGAAACCGATTCACCGACCATCGCACGGTAGCGGGAACCCAACGACTATTATCGGAAGGTACCCGCACCTTGGATTAGTATCAACTGAAGGATTTGGTTGCAAGTCGCGTGCCGGGACGAGCCGGATCAATAGGGAAAATCACTAGAACCGTCCTCCATTCGTTACGGACCGACTTTGTCCGCACACGGTCGCGGGGGTCCCCCACGTGGCAAGGCCACCAAATTCGGTTAACCTATGTCCATGGAGCGAAAAACTTTGCGTAAAGAGTCCTATGGCTTCCTGAAGGCCCTCCAGGAAACGCCGTCGCCGTCAGGTTTTGAGCAGCCTGTGCAGCGGATCGTGCGGAAGCGGATGAAGCCGTTCGCGGGCAGCATCGAAACCGACGTGCACGGCAATGTGATCGTCGGTCTGAACCCCAAGGGGTCGCCACGAGTGATGCTCGCGGGGCACTGCGACCAGATCGGGCTGATGGTCAATTATATCGACGACAACGGGTTCATTTTCGTCCTTGCCATCGGGGGTCTTGACCCGTCGGTCCTGCCAGGGTCGCGCGTCGTGGTCCATTCCAAGCATGGACCGATCGACGCGGTGATCGGTCGAAAACCCGTCCATGTCCTTAAGCCGGAAGAGCGCGGCGCCAAAATTGAGTTGCGAGAGCTGTGGGTGGACATCGGGGCGAAGAACAAGAAGGAAACCGAGCAGGTCGTCGCCATCGGCGATCCCATTACTTTCCGCCTGGAGATGGTGCATCTGGGCAACGACCTGGTGACCTCACCGGCTTTCGACAACAAGTGCGGCACGTTCGTGGTGATGGAGGCGCTGCGGCTCTGCTCCATCAAGCGGATCAGGTGCGCCCTCTTCGCGGTCAGCACGGTCCAGGAGGAGGTCGGGTTGCGCGGAGCACGGACCTCGTGTTACGGCGTCGATCCGCAAGTGGGGATCGCCGTCGATGTCACCCATGCGACGGACTACCCGGACATTGACAAACGGGTGAACGGTGATATCAAGATCGGCGGCGGCCCGACGATCTCGACCGGGGCGAACATCAACCCGCCGCTGGAGGCGTTGCTGGTCAAAACGGCTAAGACGCGAAAGATTCCGATTCAAATGGAGGCCGCCCCAGGTGGGACCGGCACGGACGCCAACGCCATTCAGCTTTCGCGCTCAGGAGTAGCAACGGCCTTGGTTAGCATTCCGAACCGCTACATGCACACACCGGTGGAGGTGGTGAGCCTCGGCGACCTAGAGGCCGCCGCCAAACTAATCGCCGAGACAGTCGCCTCGATTGATCGTCAGACCAAGTTCATTCCCCAGTAGTCAGGCCAAAGACCCGTGAGTCTTTGGCCGAGGTGGAGAGCCCCGAGCGTGACTCAGAAGCCATTCGGCGCGGCAATGGTCGGTGATTCAATGGACCACCGGCTGATCGACCTGGTCAGTCTGGAAACGCTTCAAAACTTACAAAATCGGTTCGCCGCCCTCGGGAGAATGACTGTCTGCATCGCCACCACCGAGGGAGACCTGATCACTCGCCCGACATGGGGCAGCCGGTATTCGGAGTTGATCGGCGTATCACCGAAAGGCGAAGAGTCACTGGTCGAAGGCATCCGAAGCGGAGCGAAGAGCGCCGATCCTTCTCGTGCTGTAACCTGCCACGAGGGGATGCAACTGTACACGAGTCCGATCCTCCACGACGGTCAGACGTTGGCTTTGCTTGCCGTTGGGACGCGGAAGCACGCGGCGCCGCCGGAGGAGCAGTTGCTGCGCATCGCCGGCGAGTACGAGCTTCCGCCCCACGAACTTCAGGCGGCTGCCGCCCTGTTCGATCCGAGACGCGGCGGCACCCGCGAAGCCATCCACCGCTTCGCCGACGTTCTCGCCCACATCATCGCCACCTTGTATGGTCAGGCGGAGCGGATCGCGCGACAGCTCGATGATTTGCGCACGGTTCACGAGCTGGCGGACTTGCTGTCCGGCACGCTCGATCTGCAAGCAATCCTAAACCTTACCGTCCGGCGCGTGGTCGAAGTGATGCTGGTGAAGGCCTGTGCCATTCGGTTACTCAACCCGGAAACCGGGGAGTTGGTGATTAAGGCAGTACACAACCTGTCCGAGGAGTACCTTCGCAAAGGGCCGGTGCTCCTGGCCAGGAGTCTGATCGACGGGGCCGCCTTCGCCGGTCAAAGCGTGTACATCGAGGATGTCCCCACGGACCCGCGCACCCGATACCCGGACAACGCTCGACGTGAGGGGATCGTCAGCGGCCTGTGCGTTCCGTTGACCTATCGCGGGCAAACCATCGGAATCATCCGGGTCTACACGGCCAAGCGGCATGTGTTCAGCGAATCGGAGGAATCGCTGCTTCGGTCGATCGGCTCTCAGGCCGCTTCCGCGATCATCCACAGTCGCCTTTACGCGGAACAGGTCGAGGGTGAACGGGTTCAGCGGCAAGTCGAGGCCGCCGCCCAGATTCAACGCCGGATGCTTCCTTTGCGTGCCCCCATGATGCCCGGCCTAACGTTTGGGTGTGTGTACGATCCCACGCTCCAGGTCGGCGGCGACTTCTACGATTTCATCGAGCTTCCACAGGGATACTTGGGGGTGTGCATCGCGGACGTCGTGGGCAAGGGGATGCCGGCGGCGCTGATGATGGCCTCGATCCGCTCGGCGTTACGGGCGTACGCGCCGTCTTCCACAAGCCCGGCCGAAACGGTCGCCCAGGCCAACCGACACATGTATCATGACACACCGGTCGCCGACTTTGCCACACTTGCGTACGGCGTTTTCTCCCCGGACGGCAGAAACTTCATCTACTGCAACGCCGGCCACCTACCGCCGTTGCTGTTCCGCGGCGAACGCTTCACGGAATTGACGGCCGGCGGACTGGCCATCGGCATTCAGCCTGATGAAACCTTCGAGCAGGAAACCGTCGCCCTGCGCTCCGGCGATCTCCTCGTCATGGTGACCGACGGCGTCACCGAGGCGATGGACTTTCACGATGAAAAATTCGGTCGACAACGCCTAATTTCGTCCATCTGGCGTCACCGGCAGCTGGAGGCTCAACAACTGGCCGGGCAAATCCTCTGGGACGTGCGACGGTTCGTCGGTCTCGCTCACCAATCGGACGATATCACCGTGGTTGTGGTGAAGGTTATCTAATGGCCGAACGCTCCCTTGGCGGTTTCGGAGCGCGTGGTACACTAGAGCAGACGGGGCGTGGCGCAGTCCGGCTAGCGCGCCTGCTTTGGGAGCAGCAAAGCCGTCCGTAAGTCATGCTCCCGCCTGTCGTTACCCGCGTTTTTTGGGCGTCAAAACGGATTGCAGACTGGTTGCCGACTCGGATCTGACTCAGTGCCTAGACTCGACCGGGTCGAAACTGACGCCGGATTGACGCCGGCGCGAGCGACATGAGGCGGCTCCTCAAGCTGTGCCAGAGGGTCTGAGCATACCCTGTTGTCGTGCAGACCCGCGAGTGTCAACCGCTCAACCTCCGACCCGTCGGTCTCATCCACACGTGGCGAGCCACCGCGGTTTCGGCGAGAGGTTCCCCTGCTCGTGGGGCGCTGGACGTGAAGGTCGCGGCCAAGATCTCCGGAGTGCCACGAAAGCTGCCACGAACTCAGAGCTGGTGCCTGCGATAGATGTGCGCGCACGCAAGTAACTCGCGTACCGGCCACCGCGAGGCGGTTTCGGGCAGGATTCGGCATCTCAGAGTTCGCGGGTGACGTCCAGCTTGGGAAGCCGGCGCACTCCGTTTCTAACTCCTTTGATGACAACAACTTAAATATCTATGGCGCAGGCATTTAGACACTGGATACGCGATGGTTCTGGGACTGGTTTCTGGGCTGTTTTCAGGGTGGTCTTACCACGAATCTGCCACGAAAAAACGGCCCGCTGATTCCAGATTCTCCAGCTGGGATTCCTTCCGTAACGGAGTTTAGCCGGCTTTTTGGAACGAGCGTCGTTCGGTCACGAAGGACGCTGCAGAAGAACCGCGTCAAATGCGAATCGCACTCATTTCACAGCCTCCGAGGACCACGATCACGGCTTGGAGTCGATATCCGAAGTCAACTGCCCGTTCCGATAATCGTGCCACAAGCGGGCCCGATAGACCAGGATGACATTTTCGGGAGGCACAGCTCAACCTCGGGAGCTGCAAGGCGACGACCGATGAGCGGACCGACCAAGATCGACTTTCGGCACCGCCGCGTCCGGGAAATCGAAGACATTACGGACATCGTGGCGATGATCTTACCAGGCAACACGAATCAGCAGCATGCGGCAGCACGGGTTCTCCTCACATTGAAGGCCGCTACGGAAGCGGTTCCATCGCTACGAGTCCTTGAAGAACAATATGGCATCTCGCACCGAACGCTCGAGCGCACACGCGCGAAACTTGCGCGTGTCGGCCTGATCGAGTGCGTGAGTCCTTTGAACAAGCGATCCAATGGCCGACACGGCTGGAGGCTTTCAAGCAGGATGGGCGCCGCGCTCCGGCAGCTTGCCGACAAGATCGAGGCTTGGCGAGAAGACAAGAGGCCGGAGCGGAGAGAAAAGGATGAGAGATTGGTTGGGATTCTGCGATAAGACGCACTCGTAGACTGGCGAAGCTCAAAGGTAGTACCAACCCAACTATGGTATGAAACCCGAAGCCTGGGCGCGCTTCGTTCATTTCATTTTGCTCGCGCAGTCAGTAATCGTTGTTACTCGTGTGCCCCTGCAGAGAAGCAGATTGATTGGTCGATAATCGCTTCCACTGTCTGCGTTTCGACCGGGGCAGCCTATCGAACAAACCGTTGGGGAAGCCGAAGCATGGATGCCAGATCGCGCGGGGGTCCGCCGTTTCGTCTTTGGCCTGTGTTCGAGTGCTTGGTTTTAGTGGCCGGTGCTGCAGGGCTATCCCTGTATGTTGTCAGCTGCCAGTCACCATTCTCATGGTCCGGCGTCGTCGGCCCACAGCACTGGCTGGAGATCGGCGCGGGCGATGGACAAATGGATCTCCTCTTCATGAGGGTGCGAGCTCCGAGCTGTTTGGATTCGCTTGCGGGTCGTCTGGCGGTATCGGGATCCTCGTTCCTCGTTGACGATGGGTGCTGCGGGAGTTGGCGCTCCGGCTCCCGAGCGGCGGTTGTGAAGGTTCTTACCCCGGATTGGCTCTACGACGCCTGCGACGCTTCACATAAACCGACCGCCACCATGATATTGCGGCTGCCGATCGCTCCAACAACGTTCGCAATCCTACTGATCCCGGTCGTCGTTCGGGGATGGCGGGCTGGCAGGAAACTGCTCCGAAGTGCCGGGTATCGGTGCACCGAATGTGGTTATCCCCTTCAGGGACTCCCGGTTTTGCGATGTCCGGAGTGCGGCCAACGTTAGGCTGGAAAATCCAGGGCGGCTGGCTGAGCTGATATCTACGGTGACGAACGGCGTCTCCGAGGAACCAAACGCCGCGAGGAGGTGGACGTTTGTGGCGTCCCAGTCCTCCCATGTCTTCTGGTCCGGATCAAAGCGGTAACACCGGGCCAGTGGTGCTCTATTGGCCGACTTGTTTGGCGTCCCATTCGGCTTTGGTGAGGCGAGCGATGGGTTTCAGTCCTGCGGCTGTCAGGGCCGCGTTGAGGGCGTCGAGCGGAGCGCCGGCCGCGGCGTCGACCTTCTGATCCGCCTCGTCCAGTTGCGCAGCGAGGACCTTGGCGTAGTCGACCTGTGACTTCGTCGGGCTGCCCTCGTAGCCGTTCACGGCGCCGTAGAGGTCCCCAAGCTTCTCGCGCAGTCGTTCCTCACCGGCGAGGAAACCGCCTTTTCGCGTGGCAACGATCGTCTTGCGCAGGGCCTCAATGGAATCACCGAATTCCTTGAGTCTGGCCGCGACGGGTGCACCGGGGCCGGCTTTTTCGATGCGCTCCTTCACT
>JAGVHG010000103.1 GCA_020056715.1 Phycisphaerae bacterium
ACGTGAAGATCGTCAAATGGAAAAAGAAGTTCGACCAGATCGATCCGAACTCCAAAGACCTGGGAATCATGCGGGCGCGGAAGGACCTGGAGCGGAAGAAACCGACGCGGCGCAAGACGGAGCAATACTGGTCGGAGGGGCAGTTTAGGACACTGATTGCGGCGGGGCCGGCGAAGCTGTTCAGCCGGTCGATGATACCCTATCAAATCCTTATTTTTCTGCTGACCAAAACGGGCACGCTGCACGACGTGCGGGGCTTTCTCGTCAAGCGGTTCAACACGGCCGAGTACATCGCCAAGTTCCAAAAGCAGCTCGATCACATGATCGACAACCTTGCCAAGTTCGGGTACCTGACCCGTGACCTGGACGGCGATCATGTGACACTTAATGACACCATTCACGATCTTCTGGCGTTTCGCAGCGTGGACCCGCTGTACGGAGCGTTCCTGAGCGGGCAGCTCACCCGTGGCAGTTACGAGGAGAAACTCCAGGCGTTGGAATCGGTGTTGACGGTTCCCTCCTCGATGGAGCGGCAGGTACGCCTGCCGGAAATGCCGCCGGGGCCGTTGCAGAGTCAGTCGCTGCTGCCCACGTTGTTGCAATTCGGAATCGTCATGACCCATCCAGAATGGGGTATTGTGAGAGTCGCCGCCGACGAGACTGGAGAGGACACGGATCGGGAAGGACGGCCTCGGGCGTTGACCTTCCCGGAGATGCTCAAGGCGTTGTTCGACGCCAAGCTCTCCACGCCGGAGCGGATTTGGGTGCAGCCGAAATGGGTGGCGGGGGGAGTGTTCGAGCTGGGGTACGATTTCTACAAGTTCATCCGTGCCCGCGATGTGGCCAAGAACGAGGGGCTGATCCTCCGCCATTTGCTGCGTCTGGTGATCCTGGCCGGGGAGTTTCGTATGCGGTCGGGCGGCGATCCGGACTACGAGCGGATCGGCGAGCAGGCGACGCGGGTGTGCCAGAACGTCGATTCGCGGTACACGGACCGGTTCCTCCAAGCGGAAGAAGAGGCCCGGAAGTTGATCCCCTTATGAGCGGACAGTGTCTTTGGACCCTTGCAGCGTCCTCGCCCTTTGCGCACAATACGCTCCGTCTGAGCGGCCGGGCGACCCATTCTACGGCGGTGATTGGAGGAAAGAACATGTTGTCAATTCTTCGATGTTGGGGCTTGGTCATTATTGCAAGTGTGTTCGTCATTCGCGCATCCTACGCACACGCCGAGCGACCCGATCGAGAGGACTTCGCGTCGATCCGAGCCTGGGTCGAGAGTCAGCCGCGGACCTTCGAAAACGAGGTCTTATTCGCCGTCAAGGACGGCCAGATCGTACGGTCGCAGTACTTCACCATACCCGGTGAAGGCTTCGGCGATTTCGACGGCGACGGCGACATAGACCTCTTCGACTACACCGCCTTCCAGATTTGCCTGGGCTTTTCCGGACCGGGGTTCACTACCCCGCTGCCTTGCTTCGTATTCGACTCCGACGCTGATCTGGATATCGACCAGATCGATATGGCTGCCTTCCAGAATGCATTCACCGGCTCGATCGGCGGCGTTCACGTCGAGGCCGGATCGCTGTTTCCCGCCGTCGCCTCACCGGTCGGCTACTACAGCGGCGAGCCGGGAACATCGGGCAGCAACGCACTGCGCGGAATCGCCCGGCAGGCGGGGTACACCCAGGACGACCTCTGGTACGAGTGGACCGTGATCGATCAGCCCATTGGCAGCGGCGCGGTCATTATCGCCAACCGCTCGCTTTCCGCCACGCCGTACTTGGTTCTGTCGCCGTTCGTACTCGGCGAGTATGTGTTCAATCTGACGGTCACGAACTTGTTTACGGGCGAATCCGGCTTCGACGTGACTGCGCTTCACGGCGTCGAGTGCCTAACGAACGCCAACTGCGACGACGGCGATCCTTGCACGACGGATGCATGCACGGACACTTCGTGTTCGCACACGGAGGTCGATTGCGACGACGGACTTTTCTGCAACGGGACCGAGTTCTGTGATTCTTATGACGGGTCCTGTTTCTCATACGACGAGCCCTGTCCGCTCGGTACTCTTTGCATCGAGAACGCCGAGACTTGCGAGGATGAACTGCCCGTCGAATTGATCGGGCAGTGGGGCGGGCCGAGTGAAGCCGTAGCCGTTCAGGGCAACTACGTTTACCTGGGGAGCGGCCCGCGAGTACTCGTGTTCGACGTTTCGGATCAGTCGAATCCCGCGCTGGTCGGGCGTACGGACCCACTCCCTGGGTTCGTGCTAGGCATATCCGTCTCTGGCGACTTCGCCTACGTGGCCGATTCTGATGCCGGTCTTGCGATCATCAACATCGCCGATCCTTCGGCGCCGTTCCGTGTGGGCGGAGTCGAAACGAGCGGGCGCGCAACGGGCGTTGCCGTGTCGGGCAGCTTCGCCTACGTGGCCGATCGGGGTGCCGGTCTTGCGATTATCAACATCGCCGATCCCTCGGCGCCGTACCGTGTGGGAGGAGTCGACACGAGCGGAGGGGCATATGGCGTTGCGGTGTCGGGCGACTACGCCTACGTGGCTGATACTAATGCCGGTCTTGCGATCATTAACATCGCCGATCCCTCGGCACCGTACCGGGTGGGCGGAGTCGACACGAGCGGGTACGCATTTGGCGTTGCGTTGTCTGGCGACTACGCCTACATAGCCAATTACACCAGTCTTGCGATCATCAACATCGCCGACCCCTCGGCACCGTACCTCGTGAGCGGAGTCGATACGATCTTGGCATATGGAGTTGCAGTGTCGGGCAACTACGCTTACGTGGCCGATGTGGGTCCCGGTCTTGCGATCATCAACATCGCCGATCCCTCCTCCCCGCTCCGCGTGGGCTATGTCGAAACCAACGGAACCGCACATGGCGTTGCGTTGTCGGGGGATTACGCCTACGTGGCCGATGGGGAAAACGGTCTCGAGACCATTAACATCGCCGATCCCTCGGCGCCGTACATCGTGGGCGGAGTCGATATGCCAAGCGGGTACCCAATTGGCGTTGCGGTGTCGGGCAACTACGCTTACCTGACCGATGGAGGTTTATTTGGTGCCGATTTTGCCATCATCAACATCGCCGATCCCGCGGCACCTTACCGGGTGGGCGGAGTCGATACCAGCGGGTATAACAGTGGCGTTGCGCTGTCTGGCAAATACGCCTACGTAGCCAATTACAAGGGTCTTACGATCATCAACATCGCCGATCCGTCGGCACCGTTCCTCGTGGGCGGGGTCGATACCAGCCTAGATGTATTAGGCGTTGCGGTATCAGGCAACTACGCCTATCTGACCGATGCTGGTGCCGGTCTCCAGATCGTCAATATCGCCGATCCCGCGGCGCCGTTCCGGGTGGGCGGAGTCGATACGAGCGGGTATGCATATGGCGTTGCGTTGTCGGGGGATTACGCCTACGTGGCCGATGGAGGTGCCGGTCTTGTGATCATCAACATTGCGAATCCCTCTGCGCCGTTTTGGTTCAGCGCAGTCGACACGGGCGGGTACGCAGCTGGCGTTGCGGTGTCGGGGGACTACGCCTACTTGGCCGGTGGTTGGGACGGTTTTCAGATCATCAACATCGCCGATCCGTCGGCGCCGTACCGGGTGGGCGGAGTCGATACGAGCGGGTTCGCACATCGCGTTGCGGTGTCGGGGGACTACGCCTTCGTGGTTGATGCAGATGACGGTCTTGTGATCATCAACATCGCCGATCCCTCGTCCCCGTTCCGCGTGGGCGGATTCGACACGAGCGGGTACGCATGGGACATTGCAGTTTCGGAGCACTACGCCTACGTGGCAGATGAGGATGGAGGTCTCGCGGTTTTCAGCGTCGGCATGCTCCCGAACGACTGGTGCGACGGCGCGCTTCCGGTTTGGCTGGGTTCACGCGGATATCGGAACATTGGCGCCGCGACCGACGGACCTGCTGAACTTTCGTGCCCGTCGCCGATTGGATCGGATGTTTGGTACACGTTGACGGCGCCGTACACGGGTACAGCCACGGCGAGCCTGTGCGGCAGCGACTTCGACACGATGATCGCGGTCTACTCCGGCACGCCGTGCCCTCCGAGCGCTGCGCCGATCGTGTGCGTCGACGACAGCGAGTGCGATGGTGAGGGGACGGTTCGGTCCAAAGTTTCCTTCCCCGTTATCGGCGGGGAAAAGTACCTCCTTCGGATCGGCGGATTTGGGGGCGACCAAGGTCTGGGAGTGATGGAGGTCTCGATGGCGCCCTGACGGCGGCCAACCTTGATACCCAACGTGAAGTTTGAGAGTTGTTCCGGGGCCCGGTGACATGGCGCTCAAGTGCGCGGGGGAGTCTCGAGGGGGCGTATCCGTAGGCTCGCGCCTACGGCTCTGACTGGTCCGTGGGCTGGCGCCTGCGGGTCGAAATCCGGTCGCTCCCGCTCCCGGCTCGGATTGGTCCGTAGGCTCGCGCCCACGGCTCTGATTGGCGCTCCGGGCGCGAGGATACCCAGCCGTAACACATGCCGGAGACACTTACTACGCCGTCCAAATACGCGTTTGCCTGTCCTTCCGCAGCGAGGATACAATGCCGGCGTATGGAGACTTGTGTAATAGTGCGTGCTGAAACCCCCTCACCCTACCCTCTCCCCCAGCGGGGGAGAGGGTTTCTAGGATGCACTCTAAATCGCGTACGGCAGAAGCAGGGCCGCGAGTCCCGGCGCGCCGCGACCAAAGCGGACGTCAACGCGAACATTCTGTTCGTCGTCTACACAACCGGTGGTGGCGGGGCCATCTGGAACTGGATCAACGTCGACGCGGATGTGGAAGCCGGAGAGCTCACGTTGGTCGCGACGTTCATCACGCTGACGGCCGACAACCTGGGCTCGAGCGATTTCGAGTAGGCACTTGAGCTGGACGCCGCGGGCGGTAACGGCGTCGGCGATGTGTTGGCGCATGCAGGGGTCAGCCGAGCTCAATTCCGGACTCCGTCTGATCTATAAAATGCGCGTACACGTGCCGTTTCACGTTGTGAGCGCGTGCGTCTGTTGATCTACCGAGGGCTGTGTGGACGAACATCGCGAAGCGAAGCGAGAACTCATTGTCGGCGTCACGGCGTTCGTTCGCCGATCCGATGGTTCGGTGCTCGAAGGTGTCGTACAGGACGTGTCGGACGGCGGCGCCAAAATCCTCGGCGATCCCACGGGTCTAACGGTCGGGGACGCGATCGATGTCGTCGTGGTCGTTCAGGGCGAAAAAGTACGATTCGCCTGCGAAGTGAGGCACTTGGAACCATCCCTGCGTTCTTTTGGGGTCCATTTTCGAACGGGTCCGCAACCCGTGACCGAGTCTCCCAACAAGGTCAGGCGTTGCATGCAATGTCGTCGCGACTTCCCTACAGATTGCAACTACTGTAGCCACTGCGGGCAGAAACTAGTTACGCGCTAACAGCACTGTGTCCTCGACGCGCGATTCGCGCAACGGCCTGTTGGGTCCAGTCGGGGGACTTTCCTGTTTTAGTGGGATGCTGTAGGCGGTCAGTTCGTCGGCGATCTCCGTTGCGCGCGGGGCGGATCAGAACCGCAAGTGCCAACGAGCGGTCCTGCGGGTCGGCTGGGAACGGAAGACCGCTCCCTGCTGTCGCAGTACTGATTGGGTGGTAGCAGACTGGATCGGGACATCGACCCGACGGGACGTGAACCCAGCCGTAGCACCCGCTGGAGACCCTTGTGACGCCGCTAAATACGCATTTGCCTGTCCTCCCACGGCGAGGATACAATGCCGGCGTATGGATAGTTCTTGTGTCAATCGCGTGCGGCAGAATCAGGGCCGCGCGTTCCGCCGAGCCGGCGTCCTCCTAGAGTCGGGGTTGGTGGGAGAGCTTCCTCCGCCCCTCGCGGGGCGGGAGATCGTGGGCACCTTTGAACCACGGGTTTCGCTTGCCCGCCGTTGGCGTGCTGCGCTACACCCGTGGCTACAATCCCCGGCCCCGTTGGGGCCGCCTTCGCTCGTCACCGTCCTACAGCTCGCGCCGTGGGCTGGTCAGTCCTCCAGCCCAAAGGCTGGGGCACCCACCGCGAGAGGTCGATCCATCAAGGCACTTGAAGTCCCACGGCTAGCACCGTGGGCTCTGATCGCGACGATCGTTCTGCCGCTAAGCGTTATCGCGCAACAGCCGCGTATTAGGACGCTGACCTACGAGCCGCAGCAAAAGGAGTGGGTTGAGCTACCGCCGCCGCCGGAGGGTACGGCCGAGGGCGACTTGTACGCAATCAAGTTGCAAATCCACGACGGTCACTACCGTGGGGCGCTCTGGGCCATCAAGCGGTTCATCACCAAGTACGGGAAAGAAGATCCTACGTACCCGGAGGCGTTGATCGCCAAGGCCGAGGCGCTGATCGGGTTGAAGGACTACGCCAAGGCCCATGTGGTGTTGCAGGCCTACCTCGGCGAGTTCGGGGGGATGACGCTGACGGCGGAAGCTTTGCGGTTGGAGTTCATCATCGCCGAGGCGTATCTGTCCGGCGTGAAGAGAAGGGTTTGGTTGATTTTCCGCGTGTCCGGGGAGGACGTGGCGTACCAAATCCTCGACGAGATATCCTCGGACTATCCGGACAGCCCCTTGGCGGAGTTGGCGGTCAAGACCAAGGCCGATCATCTTTTCAAGATCGGCGATCATGCGCTGGCGGAGTTGGAGTACGCTCGGATCCTGAAGGACTATCCGCGGAGCCGCTATCAACAATTCTCGCTAGGGCGGTCGGCGGAGTCGGCGCTGGCGAGCTTCGCGGGGGTGGAGTACGACGAGGCGGCGCTGGTGGAGGCCGAGGAGCGATACAACGATTATCGGCTGCGCTATCGGCAGCAAGCGGATCGTGAGGGCGTCGGGCTGATCCTCGACAGCATCCACGAAATGCGCGGCGAGAAGGACTTTTTGATCGGGCAATACTACGAGCGAACGGACCATCCAGGCTCGGCGGTGTTCTATTATCAGGGCGTGCGGAAAGGTTTTCCGGCGACCATCGCCGCGACGAAGGCAACGTCGCGGTTGGAGCTCCTGGGCGTGCTGGAACCGGTGGCAGTGGTTGCGCCCTAGGAGTCAATCAAGCATGGCGGTCCCGGCGCGCCGGGACTTGGCCATGCCACCCAACTGTTGAAGACGAGACCATACCGTCATGTACAACGATATTCCGCGGCGAATCGTATTGTTATTGGTAGTCGGGTGCAGCGTGCTGAGCGGGTGCGGCTATTCGACGAAGCGGCCGTTTTCGACCGATATTCAGACGGTTCACGTGGAAATGTTCCAATCCAAGGAGTTCCGACGCGAGCTGGAGTTTCGACTGACCGAATCGGTCATTAAGCGGATTGAGATGGACACGCCGTATAAGATTGCGCCGCGGAAAACGGCGGACGCGGTGCTGACCGGCGAAATTGTCAAGGTCGAGAACCGCACGTTCGGCGACGACTTCGATACAGACCTACCCCGCGAGATCGGCTCGACGGTGGTAGTGCGGTTTCGGTTGCAGGATTTGCGCTCGGGGGACATCCTGGTGGAGCGGCCTAGGTTGGTGTTTCAAACGAGTTACATTCCGCCCGTGGGCGAGACATTCACGCAGGGCATGACCCGGGCGGTGGACGGACTGGCCGAGCAAATCGTCGAAACGATGGAATCGAGTTGGTAGCTCCACTATCATCTTTCAGGGGCGTTTAGCAATCCCCATTGAAAGTATCCGTGGTAGCGGAGTTTGGGTAGCGGAGTTTGCGGTATGGCGGAAAGCAACGATTCGGGGCCGCAACAGTCGCCCGGAAAACGGCCCAACGGGCCAAGCGTGAAGATGTCGCGCAACTTGGTCAGTTGGCTGGTTCTCTTGGGACTTGCCATGCTGCTGGTGGCGTTACTCCAACAGGCGATGCCGGCCTATCAACAAGTCTCCATCAGCGAGTTCGACGCCCTCGTCCATGACGAAAACGTCAAATCGCTGGTGATCAAGGAAGATAGCGTGATCGAGGGCCTTAAGAAGCATCCGGGCGAGAACGAATTGGTTACCGCACCGCTGCAGTTTCGTGTCGCCTATCCCCGCGAAGCCATTGACAACGATTTTCTTACCCGCATCGTCGAGGCGGTCCGCAAAGGCGGCGGCGACGTCAAGTACGAGAAGCAGAACCAATACGTCATTTTACTGCTGAGCCTGTTGCCGTGGATTCTGTTCTTCGGCGTTATCTATTTTTTCATTTTTCGGCAGCTTCGTAGCTCGAACGGTCCCGGGGGCATGTTGGGCAACTTCGGTCGGTCGCGCCATCGTGTCACCCCCAAAGAGCACACCAACATCACCTTCGCGGACGTGGCGGGGATCGAGGAGGCCAAGGACGAGGTCCAGGAGATCATCGAGTTCTTGAAGTCCCCCAAGAAGTTCCAGCGCTTGGGCGGTCGAATCCCGCGGGGGATTTTGCTGGTCGGGGCGCCGGGTTGCGGGAAAACATTGCTTGCGAAGGCGATCGCGGGCGAGGCCGACGTGCCGTTTTTCTCGATCAGCGGGTCGGACTTTGTGGAAATGTTCGTGGGCGTTGGCGCTTCGCGGGTCCGCGACCTTTTCCGCCAGGCTAAGGAAAACTCACCCTGCATTATCTTCCTCGATGAAATCGACGCCGTGGGCCGGCGACGCGGAGCGAGCTTCGGCGGCGGGGGGCACGACGAGCGGGAGCAAACGCTCAACGCGATCCTCGTGGAGATGGACGGGTTCGAGACGAACTCGCAGGTGATCGTGATTGCGGCCACGAACCGCGGGGACGTTCTGGATCCCGCGCTCATCCGCCCCGGACGCTTCGATCGACAGGTATACGTCGGCCTGCCCGACCTTCAGGGTCGTTATGAGATACTGAAGGTCCACATGCGGAAGATTAAGATGGGTCCGACCGTGGATATACGCCGCTGTGCGCGGGTCACGCCGATGTTCAGCGGGGCGGAGCTGGCGGCCCTGGTTAATGAGGCGGCGCTTATCGCCACCATGGAAAACAAGGAATTCGTCGATCAAGACGACCTCGAAGAGGCACGGGACAAGATTCGCTGGGGCCGGGCCAAGAAAAGCGCGGTGGTGGATGAACGCGATCGCCGCATCACCGCGTATCATGAGGCCGGGCACGCCCTCATCCAGGCGTTGGAGAAGGACGCCGATCCGCTGCACAAGGTGAGCATTATTCCACGCGGGCCGGCGGGCGGAGCGACGTTCTCGATGCCGGAGCGCGATCGGATGGTGTACACCAAGGGGTACTTACTGGCCACCATGCGCGTACTGTTCGGCGGACGGATCGCCGAGCATGTTTTCTTCAATGAGATCAGCAGCGGGGCCGCCGCGGACATCAAGCAGGTGACCGAAATCGCTCGGCACATGGTTCGAGAGTGGGGCATGGGAGAGACCGTCGGTTTCGTTTATTACGGGGATGCCGACGCCACCGGGGCGATGTTCGATCTGGGCGGGCGCGAATACTCCGACAAGACGGCGGAGACGATCGACGGGGAAATCAAGCACATCCTCGACGGGGCCTACGAGACGGCGCGACGGACGATCATGGAAAATCGCGAGAAGGTTGAAACGATCGCCAAAGCTCTCCTCAAGCTCGAAACCATCACCGGCGATGAAGTCAACGCGTTGATACGCGGCGAATCCGTGGAACGGACCGGGGTGTCGGACCTTCTGGCCGGAGTCACGGAGCCTACGGTGGGCACGGCACGGCCCGTGCGGATCGACCCCACGCCACATGCCGAACCGGGTTCAGGTCCGCTCCCTCAGCCGGGTTAACCCGCCCAGCGGAACGGTCCACTATGCGTTCAGGTCCTGCCGACGATTGGCGATGTTGTTACGGTCGGCCGTGAGTCGGAAGAGAATTGGCGGAAGTGAACTACGGCTTGTAGCGCTCGCCTTGTTCGACGCCCTCCTTACGCGGCGCGCCTACCGTATCCAATTTTCTGCGGCGAAACTCATCCATTGCGGGCGGCTCGGGGAAGGCGCGTTCGACGGCCCAGGCTGGCTTCTGCGCGTCACACAAGCGTTCGAAGAACGGCTGCAGGCCGTCGTAGACCATCTGCCGCTGCTCGGCTGGTAAGGCCCTCCATAGGCGCGCTTTAGCTAAGGAGTCCACACGCGGCTCCTTCATGAAGCCTGCCACCTGGTCGCGGAGCAAGATGGGCGGCTCCTGCAATTTTCGACGATCGTTGATGTCGATTTTTGTGTCGATCATCCAGTAGTCATAGCACTGTCGGGCTCGAACCATGGAAGACAGAGCGGCTTTGGTCTGACCGAGGGAGAACTGCTTGAGGGCCTGACGAATAAAGCTGCCGATGATGGCGCTGGAGGCTTTGAAGGTTTGCAGTTGCGCTAGGATACCGCCCATTACGTACTCATCGACGGTTTGCAAATACTGTTCCTGCGTTTGACCGTCGGGGTGGGGATTGTGCTCGCGCAACCAGGTGAAGTAGTTTTCGGCTTGCTTTCGATTTTCCTCTCCGCCCTCCAAATACAGCAGCTCGATCCAGTTGGACATGGCGGTGACGAAGCCGTTCATGTAACTCGGGCCCGGTGTACCCTCCTTAAAGCGCGGATTGTCGGCGAAATGTTTTTTTCCCAACCGCATGTAAGTGTCATAGAGGTAAGGAATGTAGCGGATATCCGGGGTCAGTTCGATGTAGGAAGAAAATGGGTCATCAAAATCCGGCGCTAGGGTGATTCGACCTCGGTTAATCAGTTGTTGTAGGGAGAAAAAGACGAACCGGGCGGTATTCATGGCGTCGGCCGGGTCGGTCGCGGCCACGCCCTCGCTGACTTTGTCGCCCCAACTGGACCAATACAGGGCGTGGGCGAAGGCGTTACGCCAATCGAGCGGCCCATACTGCTTGACCATTAGGTCGTACATCCAGTCCAAGTCGAATGAATGTTGCTTGCGAAGGACGTCCGACCGGACGGCGGCCAACAAACGGTCCAGGGCAAGGGCGTTTACCGGATCCTTCAGCAGTGTAAGTCGGCGGGCGATTAGGGTGTCACTGCCGGGCTGCTCCTTGGCCAGGTCCGCGGCGCGGAGGTCGGGACGAAGGTGGCGGGCCACGAATTCCAGAAGACCGTGTTCCGGTTGGAGATCGACCTCCCGAAGACGGGGTACCAATGCCGCGACCTCTTTGTCTGAGGCCAAGAACTTAGCGAGATCGCGTGGCGCCGCGACGATTTTATGGAACCAGTCGAAGTATTCTTCATCATTGAGCACGACCGGTGGAGCGCCGAGAACGATCTCCATTTCCACGGCAAGGGCGCGCTTGTAATTGAGATGTTCGTCGTCCAGGAAATCGCCGACTTTGTGCCAGTAGATCCAGGCTAGTTCCTTGTAGAGCGTAACCGACCTTGGGTTGAACCGGAGTCCCTTGTCACGAATGATCTTGATCCCGTTTTGCACCCACTGCCAGCGGGCTTCGGGGGTGTATTGGGAAACGGAGATGTTGTAGGCCATGTTCCAGGCGGCGTTTGCCCAGACCTTGGGAAAGCGCGGGGCGAGTGCACAGACGGTCTCGTGCAGTTGCATGGCCTCGTAGGTTTTTCCTTCCTCCTTGAGCCGCTCGGCGCGAATAGACGCCCAGTCAATCGCGAGAGCGCGAAAGGTGCCGAGCTTGCCCAAAAGAGCGATGTCCGGGGGTAGACCTTTGACGGTAGCGGGGTCAATGACCAGTTGCCGCTCCTTACGAATCGTATTCACCGGTCCGATCAATAGGCCGGCGAGGATAAAGCATACGACAGCCACCGACACGGCGATCGTCTGGACAACCCATTCACTCCGCTGGGCGGCTCGGCGGGCGGCCAGATGCTCCGGCAAGGAGTAGCGGAGGGTGTGTGATGTTGTCGGTCGTAATCGAGTGTCGTCCACCATGCCATCCTCAAAAAGACACTTCCGCTACTTCACGACGGTGGAAGAAGAGAACGGCCAGTCCCAAGATAATCAACGACTTCACCAGCACCATCTCCGTCGTCGCCTGGAGGACCCAGACCAGACTGACGTTTCGGCCATTGACGAATGTTTCGACGGCATCATACCGCCCGAAGTCAGGAATGATCCACTGCAGCAGGTTGTAAATATGCATGATCGATTGCACCAAGAATTCCTTAACGGAGGAAAACATACTTGCGTAGTCGTTTGACGCAAAATCCAGAGAGTCTTTGAGGAAGGAGCCGACGGCGGCGAGGATATAGACGGTGAAGGCCGTCAGACAAGCGACAGGGAATGAGAACAACGTGACCATGAGCACGGATACGGCGGCAAGAAACATTAACTTGCACATCATTAGGATCAACAAACGAACGAGGTTTCCTTCGAACGATCCCACGATGAAAAGCACTTCGACTCCGTCCGAGGCACGGAACTCCATAACATTGTTGAATTGCCGCTCGCCCTGGAAGGGGTTTTGGTTGTAGAAATGAGCGAGCAGGGTATGGTCCTCGGCCACGGCGTCGGCGGGAACGCGGATGGTATGAAACCGTCCGACGACGTGCCGTACGGGCGCGTCATACACGGGTGTGCCCTTGTAAGGATCGCCGAAGCGCCACAAGGCGCGGAAGATTTCGTCGGGGGGATATTGGCTCACCTCGGTCTTGTAGCGAATTTGGATGGTATTCTTGAATGCGCGGTCGCAAAGGACGTTCTCAAACTCAAAGATGCGCCGGTCGCGCGGCCCGACGACCCGCCAACGAGACTCATGTTTTTGGGCAAGTCTGATTTTCTCCGCATCGGGTTTGAAGCCCGGCACATCGGTGTACATTCCCTCCTCGACATTGCGATCGTATTCCAGTTCGGCGTCCTGCATGAAGTTCGGCAATTTGGTGGGCAAGGCATGACGGGCGACGAGGACTTCATTGTTCAGTTCGGCCTCATCATATCGGTCGTCGATGGGGGGATGGGTCCGCTTGATGTAGTGGACCATTCCATAAATAGTCAAACCCGCGCAGGAAAGAAATACGGCATTGAGGACGGTGATCCCCAACCATTTACCTACAACATACTGCCAACGCGGGATCGGCTTGGTCATCACTAGGAATATTTGACGATGCACTAGTTCGTCGGACAGGGAACGGGACATGAAAATGGTGAGCAGTCCGAGCAGAAAACCGGTGGCGCTCAGTCCGTAGGACATGAAACTCTGCACGGCCCCGGTCAGGGAGCTGTCCCCGGCGACGGTTAAGGGCAGCCCCAGGACGACCGCACCGATCAGCACGAGGAAGACCAGGGCGATCTTCATGCGGATGCCTTCGGCGATCATCTGACGGGCGACGGCCCAAATCCTGCTCACGGGTTATTTCTCTGGTTTTTTGGAACGGTCTTTGCCGCCAAGCAGATCGTCGATCACGCTTGCGTCGGCAGTCTTTTTGATGCGCGATACATCCGATGGCGATAGTCCCGGCTCCAGGTCGCCCATCGGCGGCGGCTCGCGGAGAGTCGGCGTGTCCTTGCGTCCCAACAGTTCGTCGAGCACTTCGCGCGAAGGCTCGTAGCGCGCTCTTCGCGACGCCGGTTCGAGAGGAGTCAGAGGTTGTGTTTTTCGAGAAGATGCTTCGACCAACGACTCCACCACGTCATGAGTCGTCGTTCCGGTCGGCTTTTGTAGGAACTCCGGCATCTGCCCGCCCTTGCGAACGCCGGAAGTCCTTATGTTGGCGGCCTGGGCCTCCTCGACGATCCGCAGGAAGAAGTCTTCCAGTTTCACCCGCGGATGCGAGACGGAAAGAATGTCGCGCTGCTCCAACCGACGGATTAAGGCCCTGACCTCCCCCATCGTTTCCTCGGAAAGCGGCGGCGTGGTAATCTGAGTGACATCACGTTGACACAGCAGGTCGCTGATATCGCCGGCGGCGCGCTGCTGCCCGCCGTACAGGATGGTGACGCGGTCGCACACATCCTCGACGTCGGCGAGCACGTGGCTGGAGAGCAAGATGGTCTTGCCCTTGCGGCCCAGCTCACAGATCACGTCCTTGATCTGCCGGGCGCCGATGGGATCAAGTCCGGAGGTGGGTTCATCGAGGATAAGGAATTCGGGGTCGTTGATGAGGGCTTGGGCGAGGCCGATGCGCCGGGCCATGCCCTTGCTGTACTCCCCGATGGGCCGCCGCGCTTCATGACGCAGACCGACCATGTCCAACAGCCGCTCGGTCCGGTCCCGCCGGATGCGCGCCGGGAGGCGAAAAAGACGACCGTAATAGTCGAGCGTCTCGTGGGCTACGAGGAAACGATAGAGGTAGGATTCCTCGGGCAAAAAGCCGATCCGTGCTTTCACCGCCACGTCGGTGGGGGCCTTTCCGAACAGGGAGATTCGACCGCTGGTGGGGTAGAGGAGGCCCAGAAGCATTTTGATGGTCGTGGTCTTGCCCGAGCCGTTGGGACCGAGCAGTCCGAAGACCTCGCCGGGATGGATTTCGAGGTTGAGATCCTTGACGGCCTCGACGCGAGGGCGGCGCCAGAAGTCGCGGAATATCTTGCACAATCCGGCCGTTTGGACCACCGGCAGGGCGCGCTCAACCATGACGGAAACTCACTCGCTTTCCGGACCCACCGGGACCCAGCGTTCGGGGCGCAACGTGGCGGGATCGAACTCTTTTTTGTGGAGGCGGCGCTCCTCCTCGAGCCGGGCCTGTTCGGGGTCGAAGGGGACGTGAAGCCGAATCTGGCAGTCCGGCGGGCGATAAAACTTGGTCACGCCGGCGCCCGCGAAAATCTGCTGACGGGTCTCCTCCCACAACCGTCCTATCAGGAGCGGAGCGTTCCGCTCATATTCGGGCAGAAGAGTTCGGTACAACTCCACGTCGCCCTGCATCCGGCCGACGACAACGGAGAGATAGGCGCCGGCGTCCTTGATGAGGCGGCCGGCGTCACCCTCGACTTCTTTCTCCAACAGTTGATCCAGCTTCTTTCGGAGGACACCGACCGATGGGTCATTGCCGCCCTTGTCGATCTGGTCGAGCAAACGGATCACCCGGGGAAACGCCGCCCCGGCCGATTCGTTGAGCAGCTTCGTACGTTGTTGCTGGGCGTCTTCAATCCTCTTTTGCTTTGCGTTTTCAGCCTGTTGCGTGCCGTCGAACGCGCCGCGGATGGGGATGGGCGGAGTAGGCTCGAACATCTCCACGCGCGTGACGACCACCCCGCTCTTGAGTTCCGTCAGGCGGTCGTTAACCCGGGCCTTCATTTCATTTTGCACATCCTCGACGCGGGTGCGGATCATTTCCTCGGCGGTGTATTCGGCGGCGACGTGGATGCCGACGGTCTCGACCAGAAAGCGGATCAACTGCTTGGCCGCCTCGACGTCGCGACCGACGATCTGTGAAGCGTAGCTGCGGACGTCGTCGAATTTGTAGGTCACCTTCCACCGCGTGTGGACCAGGCCGGTGTCGGCGGTGAGCAAGGCGCCGTCGAGGGCCGGGTTCAACCCCTCCATTCCACGGCTAATGAAGGTCAGCGGCTTACCGATTTCATCTGGGCGGCGGCCGAAGGTGTGGCTGTCGATGGGTAAATCGTTGCTCTGCCTGGTGGGCAGGGGAACGATCTCGTCGATCGGAAAGGGGAACGCCCAGACGACGCCCGCGTCGTACACTGTCTCCGTCAGCCGCCCAAGGCGGAGAAGCAGCGCCTGTTCATGACTTTCAATCCGCCGCACGTTGGAGAAGAGATACAGCAGCACCAGCACCATCATGATGCCCTTGAGGATGCGGAAGCTGGCCCGCAGGGCGTCGGACAGGGACTGGTTGGCGGCGTCGAGAGGTTCCTCGATGCCCTCCAGTTGGCGGTGCGGATGATCGTCGGAATGGCCGGCGTGTTGATGCATCGTCGCTCACGTCCTACGGAGACGAAGTCGGGTGAACCTCTCCGCGACCTTTGTCGGTGAATATGTTCCAGGGAGCCTGTTCGGTATCGAGGATGAGCGTCGTCCGTTGTTTCAAGGCCTCGGCAACGGTGCGGAGCTTGTCGAGGAAGATTCGCAGTTCGGGATGTTTGTCGAACTCTTTGTAGTAACCGCTGACGACGGCCTGGGCTTCTGTCTCGATCTGCGCCGCCTTTTTTCGTGCGGCGGCGAGGATGCGTTCCTTGGTCGCCTGAGCGTTGGCGACGATATCGGCGGCGCTGGCGTCGCCCTCGGCCATATACTTGGCCGCTTTGGCCTGCTCGTGCGACTTCATGCTCTCGAAGATGGAGGTCGTAACCGATTGCGGCAGGCCCAGTTTTTTAATGCCGAATCCGACGACCTCGATGCCATATTCATCGCGCACGTCCTTGGCGACTGCGGTCTGGATGGCCGACTCGATCTCTCCCAGCTTGCGCTTGGCCGGGTCGGTGGAGACGAACTCGTCGAACCCGCGCTGGCCGATCACCGCGTGTTTGTTGGTGATGACCGTGGTGCGGAGCTTGTGTTCGCCGACCTCGACGCCGGTCGGAAAGTTGGTATGAAACTTAGACGGGTCGCTGATTCGCCAGAGGGTGAAGGTTGAAAGGACCAGGTTTTTGCCATCGACGGTGCGGGTTTCCTCGGTGCGGTCCTCCATCATGCGGATGCGCTTGTCGTAGCTGACGACCGTCTGGATGGGCGCGGGCCACTTGAAGTACAGACCCGGCTCGGTAATCGCCTCCTTGGCCGGTTTGCCCCACGTCTTCTTGATGGCCTCCTCCGTGAAGCGCACCTGAAAAGTGCACATGTACAACGCAAGCACTACGGCGAGGAACACGGCTGCGAACATAGTTCCCAGATTTTTCATGGCATAGGTGCTCCGCGAGGGATGTTACTTGCCCTTTTTCTTTTCCTTTTCGAGGCCTTCCGATAGGACCCTATCCAACCCGCCCTCCTGGGCGGTCTGGTATTCGATTATGACGTTTTTCGGATTGCCGACGATCAAATACTTGCGGATGTCGGCGATACCGGCGTAAACCTCAAGAATCTTGCGTTGGCTGTAAAGTGCGGGAGCGGCCTCGTAGGCCGCCACCTCCGTACTAAACGCACGGGCCATGGTGGCCGCGCGGGTGACGAACTCGCTGGCGGAGGTCTTGGCGTTGGCAATCCGCGTCGCGATCTCCCCGGGCGGCGGGGCAATACCTTTCGCCGGATTGCCCAGCAGCAGATCGTCGACCTGAACATCGGCTTCGGCGAGGAGGGCGGCCTCAACGCCGGTTTCGGCCTGTAACTTCTCGCGGGCGCGAATGGCCTCATCGAGCGCTCTGGCGCGTTCCTCGGTGCCTGCGACGGCTGTAAGCATCCTGCGGGCCTCACCCTCGGCGGCTTCGATGACGGCGCCCTTCTTCGTCTCCGCCGTCACCACCGCGTGGAAAGACGCCGCGACTTGCTCCTGGGCCGGTGGGTGGGCGGCACGAAGCCCGGCGAAGACGATCTCGACACCGAGGTCGAGGGCGTCGAGCCGCTCCTGGATGAGCCGTTTCAAGTCGTCATTGAAGGTCGCCCGGCTCGGACCCATGAGGGCGTCGCTGTCGACGCCCGCGGCGTAGTCGGAAAGGTATTGGTAGGCGACCGCTTCCATCACCCGCACCGGGCCGTCATCGTCTTTGTCCGGGTCGTCATAATAGTTGTAAAGATACTTGCTCAAGTCCTTCACCCGATACTCGATGGGCATGGAAACCATCAGCAAATTGACCGCGACGCTGGCGGTGCTGGTGCGAGATTCCAATCTCGCACCAGTGGCTGACTCGGCGGCAGTGGGAGAAGGCCCCGTGGGTTCGCCCTCGGTATGCGTTTTGGGCGCGGCGACGAGTAGCATCAACTCCGGCAGGTAATCATGGGCCTCGGTCCAGAGGACGGCCTTGCGCTGATCCTCGTCGTCCTTCTCGGTGGCTTCGCCGATGACCAATTCGCGCACCCGCTTGACCGGGGCGCGGAATACGACATCAATGGGATAAGGCCATTTGAAGTGCAGCCCCGGAGAAAGCACACGCGTCGCTTCCGCCGTGGGGCTGCCGAAACGCTCGATGACCACTTGTTCGTCGGCGTCGACGATCACCACGCCGGTAAGCGCCAGGACGGCGACGAAGGTCACGATGGTGATGGGAAACATCCACCGTTGGAGTAGCTGGTAGAACCAAGTCGAGCTGACTTCGAAGCCGAACTGGTAGTTGACGGCGTCGGCGATGGATTTTGTGACTCCGCCTGGTTCGCTGATAAGCCCCAGCAGGCGACTGTCGAACGACGGTCGGGGCACCACGCCGGGAGTACGCGGGCGATAGAAATCGAAGATGAAGTTGGCGGCGAGTTCGATGCCGATCACGATCAACGCGGCGCGGGCGATGTAGGCGAAGAGCGGCTCGGACCAGGCGGCGGTGGTGGCAGCCATCAACGCGATCACCAACCCCAGACAGGCGAGGGCGTTGCCGGCCATGCACGACGCCCCGGCGCGGAGCATCCGCCAGTTCGGGATGCGGGAGAGGGCGATGACGTAACGCGCGTAAAGGAAACAGAGAAACCCGATGCCCACGAGAAACCACATTACGAGGTGGGGTTGTTGGGTGCGCTGCAGACCGTCGGGGGCGAAGGCATGATCCAACTTCCAACCCCAGCCAAGGAAGTGACCGACTAACAGCAGAACCGTGACGATAACGGTCGTGGACGGCAGAAACCATCGCACCATCCAGCGCAGACGGTTTTGCTCCAAAAGGAGCGCTTCGTCCTCCAACTCAAAAATTGTCTCCGAAGCGTCTTCGGCGCGGGTGCGGCGGAGCTCGGCCGTCTCCAGCTCTTCGGCCCCGACGCGGCGAAGCTGTTTGAACACTAGGAAGAGAACGAACCAGATCGGCAGCCCGGCCAGCATACACCTTGCGACCGCGGCGATGGCATGTGACCTCGACCACATCGAGACGCCCAGGACCGTCCCGAAGGCGGCTGCCTGGAGGATTAATCCCAACACGGCTACGTGCTGGGCGCGAAGATCAGAGGGTCGTGTAGGTTCGCTCATGGATGGGTCGACGTCGTGTTTAACGAAGTAGTGATGCCGTGAACCTCCCACACGCTGGAACGTACCAAAGGTTGTTCCGCGATCCGCGCCGTCTTGCCGAACAACGGAGGTAGTTTACAATAAGGCTTTGCAGTAGCCAACACGCGAACCTCTAACCATAGACGGTCTGATGTTTCAACGCTTCTACGCTCTGGCCCTCAACACGTTCGTGGAGACGCTCCGTCAGCCTATCTACGGCGTGATCCTCCTGGCGACGGCGGGGATGTTGATTCTCAACGTATCCCTGGCCGGTTTCACGCTCGACGACGACGACAAACTCCTCCTCGACCTGGGACTTTCTACGCTGCTGCTAAGCGGTTTGTTCTTATCCGCTTTTAGCGCTGCGGGCGTGCTGAGCCGTGAAATCGAGAACAAAACGGTCCTGACGGTGATCTCCAAGCCGATCAGCCGCCCGTTGTTCATTCTGGGTAAGTTTGCGGGGCTGGTCGCTGCGCTGATCGTGGCGTATTACCTCAGCTTCTTGGTTTTCGTTCTGGCCCAGCGGCATGGGGTTTTACAAACCAGTACCCAGCCGTGGGACGCTCCCGTGTTGGCATTTGGGCTCGGGAGTCTCTTTTTGTCACTCCTGGCGGCCGGGTTCTGCAACTACTTTTATGGGACTGACTTCCCGACCAGCGTGATCGGGTTCATCGCCCTGTTGCTGACGCTCGCCGTCGTTTTTGTCGCCAAGCTCGACAAGCAATGGATGGTGATCCCGTTCGGCAGCAAATTCGTAAGCGGTCAGATTGTGTTCGCGGGCTATCTGGTATTCCTGGTGGTCGTAGTGACCTCGGCCGTGGCGGTGGCGGCGTCGACTCGATTCGGGCAGCTTATGACGTTGGTGATTTGCACCGGCATGTTGGGGCTGGGGGTCATCTCGGACTACGCCTTCGGGCAGTACGAAGAAGGCTCGCGGCTCGCCGCGGTGGTGTATCGGGCCGTCCCCAACGTCGGACCGTTCTGGGTGATCGACGGGTTGACCTCCGGCTCGGAGCAGACGACGGTCACATGGACCTACGTCCTCTATGCGACGGCCTACGCGGCGCTCCTCACGACCGGCATCCTGGGCATCGCCATCACGGCCTTCCAGAAGCGAGAAGTCGGATAGCGACCCCCTCTCGCTTCCAGGTTGAAAATCCGCCTTGGCGGAGAGAGGGTTGGGGTGAGGGTAGAGTGCCGGCGCTCATCCCATTGGCTTTCCGCGTATGTCGGGAGGGACGGGTATCTTGAGCTGGGTAAGAATCGTCGGAGTCACGAAGCCAAGGCGCTGGGCAAACACGATCATTCTCGGACCCTACCGACCCACCGCTTGACATGTACGGCTATTGGACGTACAATAGGCAAAGAGAGCGAGGAGTAACCATGCTTCAAAACGAAAAGAAGAAGACCGCTCGGTTGGAGGCGCGGATGACGCCCGAGGTCCACGCGCTCGTGCTTCGGGCCGCCACGCTGCAAGGCCGCAGTGTCTCCGATTTCGTGATCACCGCGGCGCGGTGCGTCGCGGAGGAAACGATCGCCCAAAGACAGGTCATCGACCTCTCCCAAGAGGACCAGGAGAACTTCGCGGCGGCGCTCTTGAAACCGGCCGCGCTCACGCCCGCCATGAAGAGGGCCGCCACCGCTCACGGTCGGCTGATCCGGCCATCGTGACGCCGCCCTTTCGTATTGAGCTTCTCGGTCAACAGGATCGGGAGAGTTTCGACTGCGGCGCAGAAGCGCTCAACGAGTACTTTCGGACTCGCGTCTCTCAGGATGTCCGCCGCCGTGTGAGTTTCTGCTACGTTGCCATCGAGGAGGCGACGAATCGCGTGGCCGGCTATTACACGCTTGCGGCGTGCGGCATTGCGCTGGGAGATTTGCCGGAAGCCATCACCAAGCGGTTGCCACGCTATCCGACTGTCCCGGCCATTCGGATCGGTCGCCTAGCGATCGATCGAGACTTTCAAGGGCGCAAGCTCGGGGGCGTGCTTGTCTTTGACGCGATTGATCGCACGTGTAAATCCGGCATTGCCGCGTTCGCCGTCGTCGTCGATGCCAAGGATGACCGCGCGGTTGCGTTCTACGAGCATCATGGCTTCCAGCGATTAGACGAAATGAAAAGAACGCTATTCCTGCCCATCGGCGAGGCCCTCAAACGGCGGGTAAAGTCGCGGCCTTGATTGCAGGGCATCTCGGTGGGGGTGCCACTGACGAAGTGTGCCACTGCTCTTGAGTAGTGGGTTTGCCCCGGAAGAAATACCACTGTTGTTCCAACAGTGGCACTCGGCTTCCTCCTTCTCGCTTTCCTCTTCGATCTTCGGTCTTCGGTCTTCACCAATCCCTCTCCGGGTCGCGCGTTCCTGTCGCTCACCCCAGTGACTTTCCGCGCATATCGGGAGGGACGGGTATTTTAAGCTGGGTGAGGATCGACGGGGTTACGTCATAGAGGGTCGGTCCGTTGACGCGGCCTTTCGCCGGGAGCGATGGGTGGGTGACGATGTACATTCCCTGTTGGGCGTGATTGGCGTCGTCTGGCCCCGTATCGTTTTCAAAGGTGTAGATCGACTCTGAACCGACCACACCCACTGATCGCCAACGCAAATCACCGAAGATGACCACGAGGTCCGGCGCGACGCCGTTGACCTTGGCGTAGATTTTCTCCGGCTTGTAGCACTTGTTGCCCATCAACACGCCCTTGTTGTCCTTGATGGCTTCGATCTTGCCGGCCAGTTCGTCGCGGAATGTTTCGTATTTGGTGGGATCGACCTGACCGTCTGTCTCACGGCCCTTCAGGTTGATAAACAGACGGCCGTAATATCCACCGTCGCCCCAGGCCGTCGTCTTGGACCAGTCCACGTCCTTCACATCGAACTTCTGCTTGGGCTTGGGCGGCTCCTTGAACTGCAAGTAGCCCTCATTGATGAGCCATTGATTGAACAGGCAGCCGCCGACCATCATCTTGCAGCCGTGGTCGCTGACCACCCAGACTGCAGTGGTATCCAGGTCCATACAGGCCAGTGTCTCACCGATTTCCCTGTCAACGTACTTGTAGTATTCAAAAATCGCATTCTGGAATGGGTTGTTGGGGACGTGTGCGTGGTGCGATGGATCCATGCAGCTCCAGAAGCCGTGGTGGATGCGGTCCACTCCCATCTCTACGCTCCAATATAAATCCCACGGCTTGGTCTTGAGCAAATGGCGAATGACTTTGAATCTCTTCTCCGTCATAAGATAAATCTGTTCGAGCAGCCACTTCTTGTCGTCGGTGCGGAAGCCCTTCACGTCCACCATATATTCGCCAACGAGGTCATTGACCTCCTTGCGAAGCGTGACGGGATGAGTCCAATGAATCTTCGGATCGTTCGTGTCCGGAGTGAGGAAACTGGTAATCATGCAACCGTTGATCGGCCTGGTGATGGGATAGGTGCCCGGTACTCCGACAATGATGCACTGTTTACCCTTCGCGGTAAGGATATCCCATATACGAGGTTCTTTCACCGCCATTGAGGTCGCAATGGATAGTTTCTCATAGGTATGGTCGGCGCGATTGCGAAAACCGTATATGCCCAATGTCCCGGGGTCTTTGCTGGAGGCCATGCAGCTCCAGGCCGGGACGGTGATCGGCGGCATGCAACTCGTCAGTTCGCCATACGTGCCGCTCTGCATCAGTCGTCGGATATTCGGCAAATGGTCGATCCATTTGTCGAATACCAGCGAAGGCTCTGCACAGTCCAGTCCGATTACCGCGACTTTCTCTATTGTTTTCATGGTGGGATGTCCGCGCGGGATGAATCCCGCGGCTCAGGGTAAAGGAAACCGTTTCATATACTCAATCGCCCGAGGAACAACCTTGTCGATCGCTTCTTGCAATCCGCAGTCGAGGATTGCGCCGGCGGCTTGACTGTGTCCGCCGCCTTGGAACTCCGCCGCAAGTTCGACAATAGTCACGTCGCCGGAGCCGCGAAAATTAATGCGCGTCTTTCCCTTTCTTCCTTCCGTAAAGAGCATGGCCAGTCGCACGCCGTCCAAGGAGCGCGGGACGTTGATCTGATCGTCTATATCGGCGGCCGTGCAACCTGCGCTCTGAATCTCCTCAAAACCAGCGGAACTATAGGCCACCCTCCCGTCGCCGACAATACGCGTATTGGCATAAATTACCCGCAGTAGATCGAACTCGCTCTGTCGTTGACTGCGGCCAAGGCGTTCTCCCAGTTCGCCGACATTCGCACCCAAATCCACCAAGTCCGCGGCGGCGCGCAACGCCGATGCCCGCGTCGTCGGCAGCGAGAACCCCAGCGTATCAGTCATGATCCCGGCGTAGAGCAATGAGGCCGTCAGAGGCGCAATGGGTCGCTCTGCCGCACGCAATAGATGATAAACGAGTTCACAGCTGCTGCCCGCATCATCGACGATCCAGTTGACCGCGCCAAAGCGGGTGTTCGTGGAGTGGTGGTCAATGTTGACGATCGGTCTGCCCGCGGACCAGTCCTTCTCCTTCAATGCAGGCCCGACATTGCAGCGATCCTTCTTGGCGGTGTCGAGGACAATGAAGCCGTCAGCCGTTACGAAGTCGGCGGGAGAAGCGATCTGCGGTTGTGCCCATGCGACCAGGAATGACAACCGCAGCGACAGGGATCCATCAGGCAAAGAAACCTTCGGTTGCCAGTGCTCGTGAGTCCACGCGAGGGCCATGCCCAACATGGCTCCGAGGGCGTCGGCATCGGGAACGACATGGGCAATGACGACGGGTTGCCGCATCCGCTCGATGGCCGCGATGGTTTCGCGTGGTACGGTCGGAGACGACATCGAGAATTGCCGATTTTCAATTTCCAATTGCCAATTACCCGGTGATCTCGTTGAAACTGCCCAGCCAATCGGCAATTGGAAATTGGCAATTGGCAATGCCCGACTTTACGATCCTTTCTTCATGGAATCGATGAGGATGTCCGCGATTTCGGGGCGGGTGAACTCCACTGGAGGCCGCTCGCCGCGCTGCAACATTTCACGGACTTTGGTACCCGAAAGCACGACGCGGTCGCCCTCGATCGACGGGAACGTTTTTTCACTCACCATCCCGCCCGCCTTTTTCGACCATGCTGTGTTCTCGAACTTCAGCGGTGTGATTTTCAACGCGCCGGGCGGCAGCGAATCAATCAGTTCCTGCGCCGCGTAGGTTCCGTAGTAGTTGCCCACCCCGGCATGGTCGCGGCCCACGATGAAGTGGCTGCACCCGTAGTTTTGCCGAAGAATCGCGTGGAGGATCGCCTCGCGTGGACCGGCGTAGCGCATGGCCGCCGGCATCACCGCGAGCATGGTGTGCTCGTGGTGGTAGTACTTTTCGATCAGTACTTCGTAACACTTCATCCGCACTTCGGGCGGGATGTCGCCATCTTTGGTGGCCCCCATCAGAGGGTGGATGAGCAAGCCGTCGGTCACTTCCTGGGCGCACTTGGTGAGATATTCGTGCGCCCGGTGGATCGGGTTGCGGGTTTGGAAGGCGACAACGGTTTTCCATCCTCGGCGCTGGAAGTCGGCACGAGTCTGGGCGGGCGTGAGGCGGTGGGCGACGAACATCGGATTGTGCCGTAGTGTCACCACGTCGATCGGACCGGCGAGGCACCAGTCGCCCGAGGACATCAGGACCTTCACGCCGGGATGGGCGACGTCCTCGGTGCCGAAGGCCTTGGCGGCTTGGCGGCGCTTGTCCTGTTTGTATTTCTCGGTGACGTTGAGGTAACCCAACAACCGACCCGCGTCGTCCTTCAACTCCACGCGGTCGCCGACGCCGATCTTGGAAGCGGTCGCGTCGTCCACGGCGCAGGTAATGGGCATCGACCACAGCGTGCCGCTCTTTAGCGTCATGTTGTCGCAGACGCTGTTGTAGTCGGCCTCGCCCATGAAGCCCTCCAAGGGGCTCATGGCGCCGCAGCCGATCATCTCCAAGTCGCATTGCTGCCACTCAGTTAAGGTGACCGAGCCTTTGACCTTCGACCCGTCGGTCTTGGCCCCCGTTCGATCCACCAACCGCCCGCCGTGCGGGTCCACAAGTTTCACTGTTCCCATCCATTTACCCCTATTTGCCTCACGACACTCTCATTACGCGATCCTTGCACGCCGCTCAAATCCGTCTACCGCAGAGTAGTGGAATAAAGAAAGATCGCAACCCCAAGGGTTATCGGAGCCGTAGCCGACAAAAGACCCGAAGCAACAGGTCGAGCGTGCGCTAATGCTTCTGGGGAGAGACCACCATGACCATTCGCTTGCCGTCCATCATGGGCATCCGTTCCACCTTCACCGCCTCGCCGAGTTCTTCTACGATGCTTTTGAAGATGTCGGTGGCGATTTCTTTGTGGAACCGCTCACGACCCTTGAACAGCATGGTGAACTGCACCTTGTTCCCCTCCTCCAAAAACTCCCGTGCGTGGTTCAGCTTAATGCGGCGATCGTTCGTGTCTGTTTTGGGGCGGAGGCGGATTTCCTTCAGGGTGGTGACGTGCCCGCCGGCGGCGACTTTCTGTTTCTTCTTTTTATCGTAGATGTGCTTGCCGTAATCCAGGATCCGGCAAACCGGGGGGTTCTCGGTGGGTGAAACCTCGACGAGGTCCAACCCCGCCTCGCGGGCGAGCGCCAGGGCCTCGTGCGTGGGGATCACCCCAAGCTGCTCTTGGTTCTGGTTGATTACCCGGACCGGAGTGATGCGAATCCGCTCGTTCAATCGAAGTGCTTTGGCGATACCTTAGTTCCTTTCAAATGAATTCATCCTATCCCGCAGCCACGCGGCTGCGGCCCTTACTTTCGATCTCGGCGCGGCAGGCGCCGATGAAGTTTTCCAGGGCCATCCCGCCGAGGGTGGCCCCATCACGATCGTTGACGTTTACTGTCCCACTGGCGGCCTCCTGCACGCCGACCACCAGAATGTAGTTGATCTTCGCAGTTCGGTGACGATGCTTCTTGGGTCCGATCTTTTCACTATCGGTGTCGAGAGCCGCTCGGACTCCGGCGGCCTTGAGCGACTCGTAGACCTTCCGCCCGTAGGCCTCGCTCTTTTCGCTAACCGTCGCGACGGCGACCTGCACCGGAGATAGCCAGAGCGGGAACGCGCCCGCGAAGTGCTCGATGAGCACGCCGACGAAGCGCTCCATGCTGCCGAACGGCGCCCGATGGATCATCACCGGCACGTGCGGAGCGTTGTCGGGGCCGATGTAGCTAAGATGGAACCGCGCAGGTAGGTTGTAATCGGCCTGCACGGTCCCAAGCTGCCAATTTCGCCCGATGCAGTCCTTGACCATGAAGTCGATCTTGGGACCGTAGAAAGCCGCTTCACCGCGCTCCTCGGTAAAGGCGACGCCGCTTGCCTTCGCGGCGGCGAGGACGGCGGCCTCCGCTTTGACCCAGTTCTCGTCCGACCCGACGTATTTGTTGCTCGACGGGTCGCGTAACCCGACCCGCACGCGATAGTCGTTCATCCCCAGGGTTTGTAGCACGCGGCGTGTAAGATCGACCGTGGCAAGCATTTCTGCCCCTACCTGATCGGGCGTGCAGAACAAGTGGGCGTCGTCGGTGGTGAAGCCGCGGACGCGAGTCATTCCGCTGACCTCGCCGCTTTGCTCGAAACGATACACCGTGCCGTACTCGGCGATCCGAACGGGCAAATCGCGGTAACTTCGCTGCCGCGAGGCGTAAACCTGGATGTGATGCGGGCAGTTCATCGGCCGCAGCAGGTAACCCTGTTCCGTTGCAAGCGCGGCGTAAAGCGCTTCGACCGTCTTATCAAGCGACCCATCCGCGGGCAGACCCTCGATGACGCCCCAGGATTTCTGAATGGCCCCAACCATGGTCGCAACCGCGGCGCGCTCCTGCGGATTCGCTCCACCTTTGTTGGCTCGGACGCGCTGCGCAAGCTGAAGCGTACTTTGGATGGCCTTGCCGCGGTCCGTCTCGAACATCGCGGGATATTGCGAATCTTCGTAATACGGATAGTGCCCGCTGGTGCGATAAAGGCCCAGTTGGCCGACGTGCGGCGTGTAGACCATCTCATAGCCGAGCTTGAGCATTTCCTGGGTTAAGAAGTTTTGAAGCTCGGTACGGATGATCGCCCCGTTGGGCAGCCAAAGGACCAGTCCGCTGCCGACCTGCTCGCTGATGGTAAACAGACCAAGCTCGCGCCCGATCACGCGGTGGTCGCGGCGCTTGGCCTCCTCAAGCTGCTGTAAGTAGTCTGTGAGCGAGGATTTCTTAAAGAAGGCCGTGCCGTAGACTCGTTGCAACGGTTGATCGTTGACGTCGCCTCGGTAGTGCGATCGGCTGACTTGCCGGACTTTGAAAGCCTTAACCACGCCCGTTGACGGCACGTGCGGTCCGCGGCAGAGGTCTTCAAAGTCGGCCCCGCGGCGCTCGCCGGTGACGTAGAAACTAAGTGTGTCGCCCTCGGCCCGCTCCGCGTTGTCAATCTTGTAGCGATTGCCTTCGTCGCCGAGCTTGGCCATCGCGTCGCGACGGGCTATCTCGTGCCGGCAGAACTTGCGATCCTCCTGAACAATCCGCGACATCTCCGCCTCGATACGGGCGAAGTCGTCGGGAGTGATGGATCGGTTGAGGTCGATGTCGTAGTAAAACCCGTCCTCAAGCGGCGGGCCGTAGACGAGTTTGGTTTCGGGGAACAGCTTGCAGATCGCCTCGGCCATCACATGGGCCGTGCTGTGGCGGAGGAGGAACAAACTGTCGGCATCGTCGTCGGTCGCGGTAAGGATCTTGAGCTGGCAATCGCCGGGCAGCGGGCGGGCAAGGTCAATGACCTGACTGTCGCCGTTACCGGTGATCCGTCCGGCGATCGCCGCTTTGGCGAGGCCCGGACCGATCATGGCGGCCACGTCCGCCGTCGTCGCTCCGTCGGCGACGTTCAAAGTTTTGCCGTCGGGTAATGTGACCTTCAGAAACGATTCTCCAAGCGACTCAATATGCTATCGGAAAAATTCGTCAAGGACTTCGCCCTGGATTGCGGGGTGAATCACCCTAAGACCGACGACACGCCGAACAGGCTTGCAAGAAACCCGTCGAAGAGGGCCGACAGAACATTCGAGATCAGAAACGCAAGCTGCGACAAAAACTCCCCCGAGGTGAGGTACCCACCAATGTCTAGCATGGCGTCAACACTCCAACCCAAACCTCCTTGTCAGGCCGGCATGCCCGTTGCGCCGACCACTTCGCCGCAATTGTACCGTAAAGGCCGGTAGGGACAAGATCGAAACCGTGAATCGCCGAAACTTCCACGACATGCGGGTCGTTACTTTGTGGTTACGCCCCCTACGCCTACAATAACCCCGCGAACCGCACCATTAGGCCCAGCGTACGGATGATCGAATGACCTGGATGCTCGTATTACAGACATTGATGCTGTCGTTTGCGGGGCAACTGCCGCCCACGCCGACCGGGACTGGCGGCGAGGCCGTTTTGCGGCCGCAGTTGTATGTGGCGCAGCGCTCGCAGGACCTGGGGACGATCATCGAAGGGGACAAGGCGACGATCACCTGGATGCTCGAGAACCGGGGGAACGCCGACTTGGTGATTGAACGGACCACATCCAGTTGCGGGTGTACCGTGGTACAGTTGGCCGAGAGCGAGAAGGTGATCGCGCCCGGAGGATCGCTGGCCCTCAAAGCAGACTTCGACAGCACGAATCGCCGCGAAGCGCAAGTCAAGACGCTTTCAGTGCATAGCAATGATCCGGCCGAGCCGGATCTGCGCCTCGACTTCAAGGCCAAGGTGGAGCTTCTGTTTGAGCTGGATCCGGCGGGAATGTTGAACCTGCGGACGATTCGCCGTGGGGCGACGGCTCCCAAAGGGCTGGACATCTTTCCCGGCCCGGGACGAAAAACACTGACCATTCACAGCATCGAGATTCAAGACGACGCCCCGCTCAGCTTTCAATCCGAACCGCTTGAATCTCGCGGACGAGCGGGTCAACGGATCCTCTTCACGGTGACTGAATCGGCGTCGCTGGGAGCCCTCAACGCTTTCGCCAAGATTCGCCTGACCGTGGACGGCGTCGACCGCGAGCGATCCTTTCCCGTCCGCGGGGAGATCGTCGCGGATTTGACCTGGCTGCCCAAAGTGATCGACGCGACGCGCCAAACTTCGCTGCCCGGAAAACGGCTCGCCCCGGTGACCCTCACTTCGACGGAGAAAACCCCGTTTGACGTGGTGAAAGCGGCGGCGGGACCGCTCTTCGACGTGAACATCGAGCCGGGCAAGGCTCTGACCCCACGAACCGAATACAAGGTGACGCTGACGTTGCGAGACGACGCCCCTCCGGGTCCGTTTGGGACGATGTTGGACATTCGCACGACATCGCTGGATCAGCCGATAGTGTCGATTCCGGTGTTCGGAATAGTTGCCCCAACATTGGAAGTCGATCCGCCGATGGTGTTGCTTCGCAACGACGGCACGGCCAACGGGGTGCGCCGGCGGGTGAAGGTCCAGGCCCCAACGAC
>JAGVHG010000156.1 GCA_020056715.1 Phycisphaerae bacterium
AACTCCTGCCGGGGAGTAAGCGGGGTGTAGACTCCGGCGGCGCAGTTTCCGGGCGTCCCGTCGGCGCGCACTTCGACGTCCAGAAACCGCCGGTCGCCGTTGAACTGCGCCCCGAAGTCCAGGGGCACGGCGAAAAGCCCGTTGGTCACGCTCACGCCGTCGAGGCAGACGGTTAGTCCGACTTGCGCTCCGGCGACGGCTGCGTCGAACAGTCGAAAACGCATGTCGTGCAGCCCGTTGGCCGGTCCATCAGCGCTTTTGAGCTGCCCCTGATAGGTGAACGCCGTACCCAGAGGCGCGGCACAAACGCTGGACACTCCCCCAAGGATCGTAACCACAACCACCAATGGCCCCAACCGATTCGCGTTCATTCGATCTTCCTCCTCAAATCGCTGCGAGCCGACGCGGTCCGCGCCGCATCGAGGAACATTCCCTTGGCCGATCTTGGCCAAAACGAGATGACATTGTTCTTTTCACACGATCGCCTGTCCCGGCACGAAGGTGTGCGCGACGCGTTGAAACCGCTTACGAACGACGCGCGTACTACTGCCCGTTGAACATGTCCTGCATGGTGGCGAAGTCTTCGAGGGTGACCACACCGTCGCCGTCGAAGTCGTAGCAGTTGCATCCCGCGGGAGGCAGGCTGCCGCCAGGGCCGGTCAGGCATGTCTGGAACGTGTCGTAGTCAAACAGATTGACCACGCCGTCCGCATTGCAATCGCTGGCGATGACCTCAAACCAGAAGCCGCCGGTGAGCGTGAAATTGCCGCCAGTCATTGCGCCGGCGTCGGGCTGGCCGATGGTCCCGGAAAGTTCGAAATTTCCGCCCGTGCTGCGCATGACCCCGCCGCCGTCGATGGTGTGCCACGAGAGATCGTAATCCGGCAGAACTGCTGCCGTGTCTCCGCCGCCCCGTGCCCCGACGACCGTAGCTACGGTCGCGATTACTCCGGCGATCCCTAATCCAATTGCTGTTCTTCGCATACGCATGATGCACCTCCTATAATAAGACTGGTCGCCTTTATAGCGTCCCATACTACTTATTTTTCCCCACCAGTGCAACTCCGAAAATAACCTCCGCGGCCTCGACCGGTTGGGCGGCCCGGTTATCGGTCTGTCGCAGCATCCCAACAAGCCACAACCGAAACTTCCATTGAAAACTTTCCGGAGACCACGAAGCTTCGCACGGGGTCATGGATGGAAGTAGTTCTCAAAGGCCTGAAAGTCCTTCAAATCGACGCCTCCGTCGCGATGGAGATCGAATGCCACGCAGGTGGGATCAGCGGGCACTTTCACAGGCCCCATCCAACACTCCGTTAGGCGGCCGAAGTCCACGAGGTCCACGTCGCCGTCACCGTCGGCGTCGCCCAGGATTGTCGAACATTCGAGCGCTCGAACGTGGAATTCATCAATCGCGGCCTCCGTCAGGGAATCACTGGGGATGTCGCTTGTGGTGAACCGAACCCGCAGCCGGTCCCCGACCGCGTCGGGAAACTCGCTCAATCGGAAGCTGTGCGTCGTCCAGTACTGCGTGGCGTCAACTGTTTCAACGACTACCCAAGTAATCCCGCCGTCGCGCGACATCTCCACCGTCAATACATCGGGCGTGCCGGGCGCGGTGGAGGTGTGAAACCAACGCGCGTACGTAACTTCCGCGTCAGAAGTCGTTAGCGGCATAACCGGCGAAATCAAACGCACCGGACCGCCGTCCACGTCATTGTTCCCAGGATTGATTCCGCCGAAGTGTTGTCCGGTGATGAAGCAATACCGCCCGTAGTCGGTGGAGTAGTCGTAGGCCGGCTGAGCGGAAGTGCCTACGGGGATTACCCGTGTCCACTCGCCCGTCGTGTCTTTTCCTCCTTCGGTGACGACCTCCCAACCTAAGTCGGCCTCGAAATCGTCGTCGAAAACCGGACGGTACTGAATTGCACGAACCGTGTGCAGGCTTGCCGGTGCATCCAACGGCTCGGTCACGACAGCCTCACCGCTGCCTTCCGCGGTCAGGTAATACTCAATCGTGGTCTCACAAGGCTCCGCCGGAAGGTCAACCGCGAACAACCCATCTCCAAGCGGTCGCAGAGGCCGCGGGGCAGCGAATCCCGCCGACGAGGTTCGATACACCAACGCCGCAGAATCCGGATCAACGGATTGCGCGCCGTCGGCAATCCTAATGGTAAAGCCCGTAATCGTATCAGGCGGGATCGTCGTGGGGAGTGGATCGACGTATTCAAAGCGCAGGGCCGGCAGTGGTGTGAGTTCGAGTGCTCGTTGGGCATTGAGCCGCCCCGCGCCGAAGTGCGGATCCCAACCGGATTCACCTAGATCGTCGGCGGAGTCGATGAGGATCTGCCGCACCTCCTCCGCAGAGAGCTGCGGTGCAAAGGAGCGTATGAGCGACGCCACACCGGCTACGTATGCGGCGGCGGATGCTGATCCGGCCGTAGTCTCAAATCCATATGCATTACCAGTATGGGTCGACCAGATGTCTTGACTGGGAGCGGATAGGTCTACCTGCGGTCCGTAATTGGAGAAGAGGGCCAACGTGTCGTCATTCGTCGTGGACGAAACCGCGATGCACCCCTCGAAGGCGGCGGGAAAGGCGACCCCACTGCCGCCCCTATGGCCGGCGGGCGCAACGACGACGACATCACGCGCCGCCGCATAGGCGACGACGTCCGCGAGCCTTTGCGTACCATCACCATCATAGAATTGAAGCGGCACGACGATGACATCGGCTCCATGATCGACCGCCCATTCGATGCCCTCTGCAGTAGATGCTTTCGTTCCTTCGTTCCCATCCAAAACACGGACGGGAAGGAGCCACACGTGGTCATTGATGCCCGCGATTCCAATACCATTGCCTCTTGCGGCGGCGATGATTCCGGCGACGTGCGTTCCGACCCAAGCCGTATCCAACGTGCTGTAGGGATCGCCGCCCGCCGACGGGGCCGCGTAGCCTTCGAGAAGCCGATCGGCGAACTCGGGATGGGGATCAACGCCTGAAGCGACAATGGCAACGATGGACGATGATCCTTGGTAGAAGTCCCAGGCCGACAACGCGCGGATGTCGGCTCCGGGCTTGCCGGTTTTTCCGTTGACTACCTGACCGATATTGAGCAACGCCCATTGATTGGCAAAGTCAGGATCGTTCGGGACAGACTGTGGCCCAGCCACAGTGGGAACCATCGCGCATCCAATGACAAGCAGTCCAACACTCCGCCCGAAGGGAAACATCGCTGAGTCCTCCGCGAGGCAATCTAGCGGGCTATTCAGGTAAACACAACTTCCAGTGCCTTCGTGGCTCCTGGTTTCTGCGTCTCTGCGTGTTCTTCCCCGTTTTCGCCACAATCGAGCCTATTAGGGCGCGGACTCGAATGTCACACGTCAATGGGCGCGGAACGCGAATGGTCCTCCTACGAGGAGAACCGGGCCTTCCATTCCTGGAGTCGCTGCAAGGCCTCGATGGGGGTGATGCGGTCGGGATCGACGGAGCGCAAGGCCTCAAGAAGCTCCGCGCCAGGGTCTCGGAAGAGCGGCAACTGTGCGTCGTCACGGGTTTTCTTGCGTGACAACTGCGGCGAGTGGGACTCTTTGGCGAAAGCGCGTTGCAGTTCGTCGAGCACTTCCCGGCTGCGTTGGATCACGGAAGGTGGAATGCCCGCCAGCCGTGCGACGTGGATGCCGTAACTCTGGCTGGCGCCGCCCTCGATGATTTTGTGCAGGAAGATAATCCCGGCGTCGCGGCCCTCGGCGGCGGGGTACTCACGGACGGCGACGTTGTAGTTGCGGACGTTGCGAAGCAGTTCGGACAGTTCGGTGAGTTCATGGTAATGCGTGGCCACCAGCGTTCGACATTGAACGGCGTTGGCGAGGTGCTCGGTGATGGCCCAGGCGAGTGACAGGCCGTCGAAGGTGCTCGTGCCGCGGCCCAGTTCGTCCAACACGACGAGCGACGCGCGGGTGGCATTGTGCAGAATGTTGGCGGCTTCGGTCATTTCCACCATGAAAGTCGATTGGCCGCGCATGATTTCATCCGACGAGCCGACGCGGGCGAAAATGCGATCGACGATCGAGAAGCTCATACTCTCCGCCGGTACGAACGAGCCGACTTGGGCGAGCAGCGTAAGCAATGCGATCTGCCGAATGTACGTGCTTTTCCCGGCCATGTTGGGGCCGGTGATGACGAAGACGCGGGCGTCCGCACCGACCATCAACGCGTCGTTGGGTACGAAGGCGTCGCCGAGAGTTTGATCGAGAACGGGATGGCGGCCCTCGCGGATTTCCAACCGCCCATCGTCCATCATCGTCGGGCGAACGTAGCGGCGCTCGACGGCTAGTTCCGCGAGTCCGGCAACGCAGTCAAGACGACCGAGCGCATCGGCCAAGCGCATGAGGGACTTCATCCATGACGCCGCTTGCACACGAACCTTCTCAAAAAGTGTGTATTCAAGCTCGTTGGCCCGCTCTTGGGCGGTGAGCACTTCCGATTCGTAGTTCTTCAATTCCTCCGTGATGTAGCGCTCGGCGTTCTTGATCGTTTGTTTGCGGATGAAGTCGGGCGGCGCTTGACCGCGGGCACTGTTGGGGATTTCGAGGTAGTAGCCGAAGACGCGGTTGAACCCGGCCTTGAGGGATGAGATTCCGGTTCGCTCGATCTGTCGTCGCTGGTAATCGGCGAGCCATTGTCGTCCATCCGCTCCGATGGCGCGAAGCCGGTCCAGCTCCGCGTCGTACCCCTCGGCGATGAATCCGCCTTCTCGAAGGCCCGGCGCCGGGTCATCGCGAATCGCCAGCCGCAGAAGATCGGCGAGTTCCGTTAGACCCGACAGATCGGAAGAAACGGCGCGTAGGAACAATCCGCGATTGTCGCCTATCTCCTCAACGATCGCGGGCATCGCGGCAAGCGCCCGGCCCAGGGAGTTTAGATCGCGGGGCGACGCTCGTGAGAGGGCGATGCGTGCCGCGATGCGCTCGACGTCGGCGAGGCCTTTGAGCCGTTGGCGGATGTGGTCGCGCATGAGCGTGTCCGCGACGAAACTCGCTACGCTTTCCTGGCGGCGTAGGATTTCATCGCAATCGGTCAGTGGCATCCGCAGCCAATTGCGTAGTTTACGACCGCCGATGGCGTGAACGGTGCGATCGACGGCGTGGAGCAGACTACCCTCATGCGTCCCGCCGCGAAGCGTGCGGTCGATTTCCAGCGACCGCCAACTGCTGTGGTCGATTTGCACGAAGTCGCCAGGGAGTCGACGCCGAATGGCGGCGATGTGCGAGAGGGCCGTTTTTTGCGTCTCGCGAAGATATTGCAATACCGCTCCGGCGGCGCACAACGAGACATTCATGCCGTCGAACCCGAAACCGGCCAGGGTGGAGACTTGAAAGTGATCGAGCAACGACTTTTCGGCCTGGTACGTTGAGAATTCATGCAGCGGGCGACGGGTTGTCGCGGCGGCACAGAGCTGTCGAACTTGCTCGGCAATGGACTCCGACGGCCCCCCGCGCTCGTCATCGATCAATACTTCCGCCGGCCGCATACGCACGAGTTGATCGAGGATGTCGTCGAGTGAGACATCCACCACTTCGAATCGCCCGCCGGCGAGTTCGACGAACGCCAGTCCCGCTTCTTTGCCCCGGATGCAAATAGATGCCAAGACGTTGTCATCCCGGTCGTTGAGCAATCCTTCATCGGTGAGCGTGCCCGCGGTGACGATCCGCACCACATCGCGGCGCACGACGCCTTTGGCCTGTTTGGGGTCTTCGAGTTGCTCGGAGATGGCGACCTTGTAGCCGGCGGCCACGAGCTTGCCGAGGTAGGTATCGAGGGCGTGGTACGGTATGCCCGCTAATGGGACCGCGTTGTCGCCCTTCGACCGGCTGGTGAGGGCGATTCCGAGCACTTTGGAACAGAGAATGGCGTCGTCGTAGAATGTTTCGTAGAAATCGCCCATGCGAAATAGGAGGACCGCGTCGCCGACGCGTTGCTTTTGGTCGGCGTATTGGCGCATGGCCGGGGTGAGTAGATCAGTGCCGGATGGTCCCGCAGCCGACGAGCCGACGTTGGATGTGGTCTGCAAACGCGGGTCAACCTTCTTCGACCTCGACGCGGATGGTCTTGGCCCGGCTGGCGGCGGACTTCGGGACGTTGATCTCTAACACCCCGCTGCAGCACTTGGCTGAGGCCCGCTCCGCGTCGATCCCGCCGGGTAACTCGACCGTGCGACAGAAGGCGCCGAAGCGGCGCTCGCTGCGTAGCGACGGCGTTCCTTCGACAACCTTTTCGGGTCGGGCCTTTTCGCCGCGGATGGTCAAGGAACTGGCCAAATAGCTCACCTCGACGGACTCGGCGCAGACGCCCGCCAACTCGGCGTAGACGGCGTAACGGTCTTCATACTCGTAAAGATCAATCGCCGGCGCCCAGGGCTGGCCGTCAAACGGGCGCGTGGACACGCCGCCGTGCCAGACGCGGTCGAACATACGGTTCATCTCGTCTTGGATTGCGCCAAGGGACAGCTGTGGGTCCTGGAACGGTCGAAACATGGTCGGTTTCTCCTTTGCAGTTTGCAAGCGGTCGCGACAGCGTCGCAACGACGGTTTCATTATACCTCCGGCGGCTGGGGTGCGTCGATGTTGGATGAAGAAGTTTTCTTCAGCCCGGCAACGACCGCCTTTAACTCGGCCACCTGGGTTTCCAGCTTGGAAACCCGGTCCGCAAGTGAGTCGGCAATGGGCGCGTCGTGAGTTTCCGGCGCCGGGGGAGCCAAGGTCGGAGTTCCACCGGCCCCCAGGAGATGGCGGAAGCGGTTGGCCGATCGACCCGGCTCGCGGGGAAGCTCCTCGATGAACGGCGGATCGTGGGCCTTCAAGGCGTCGAGGATGGCCGTGACCGCGGACAGATCAGGCAATGGCGTCATGCGCGACGCATGGGTGCGGAGCTCGCCGGCGGTCTGTCGTCCACGGAGCATCAGCTCGACCATCACCGCTTGGTCGCGACGGTCCCAATGGAAATGCTCGACCGCCCGGTGCTCAAATCGCACCGCACGGGCACCGGACGAAGGCGGCGCTTGGACGGCAAGACCCTTGTGAATGAGGTTCCGTAATGCCGCGGAGACTTCAGATTCACCGTAGCTCACCACCGGCTCGCGGTTCTGCAGTTGGTTCGCCCCCAGGGTGATAGAGTTGACCGTCATGGGATAGCCGCTTGATTGAGTGAGCGACTTCTCGATCATGACGCCGAGAACACGGATTTCAACGTCACCGAGTACCATTTGTTTAGATCACAAGTCCAATCGACGTCGGGTGGCCGGTTGTTGGCGGGCGGCTTTACCGGTGCTCGGCCGCAGAACGGCCTCAAGGTCGCTTCGGCGGAACGTCACCAGCAACCAGATTATGATCGGCACGATGAACGTCGTGACCGGTGAGTTCGAAAAACCATTGAGCATGATCTCGGCCGCCTTGGCCTCCACCACGCTCAGTGGGATCGCGCCGCCCCAGTACATTGAGTAAAATAACGCCGCCCCAATCCGTAGCACGATGAAAATGTGAACCAGCACAAGCCCCACGGTTAGCGCAAACCATCGCCGAGACCACGCCAGCGGCGTCGCCAGGATCAAGGCCACAACGGCCGCCGTCGGCAGATACCCCCAGCCCCGCGAGCTGTATTCCATTTTCCACCGAAACGGCGTGCCCGGATTCTTCATGTGCATTTCGACATCCCAGGCCGCGTGTTCCTCGGCGGGGGGGCCAAGCTCCACAATGCTTCTGAATCCGAACGCATGGAGCAATCCGTTGCTGCATGCCCGAAAGGCTGAGCCGTAGCCGCTCTTTAGCCCAGGCCAGGGAATGATGAACAATCCGTAGACAAGCAAGAGACGAAGGGCGAAACGCAGCGCGCTGCTAGGAGCTGGCATGGGTGGTCGTACCTGAAGGTCGCATCGCCCGCAGCGCCCAGACGAGCCAGAACGTCAGCGGAAGGAAGATGAACACGGACTGCCAAACGTCGATGTGCATCGGCTCAAACGCGCTGGGAAAATAAATGCCGGTGTAGTAGAGGGTGAGAATACGAACAAGATTGAGCAGCAACAGAGCCAGCGTTCCCACCAAGATCGGCACTAGGCGCGATCGCAACCGCACGGGTACGGGACTCGCCAGCATGGCGAAGATGAAGAACGCCATCGGCTGAAGCGCGTCGCATCCGTCTTTGATCTCCAGCCCGAATCGCGGGGAAGCGACGAACGTCCCGGCGGCCGTCGCGCTTTCCCCGAAGATCCTCAACAACCACGCGCTCGCACTAGCGTTCCAGGACAGATAGACCTCGAGGAAGCGGCTGTCGGCCAGCCAGAGATAGAACGCCGCGTTGAACGCGACCATCAACCCCGTGAGCCAAAGCACAAAGCGCAGGACCGCTCCTCTGCGGATCAGTCGGGAAGCCGGTCCTGTTTTCGACATAGTTGCTCCGCCAATGAGGTCGGGTTTCCCATCCGCAGGGGGCGGATGGGAAACCCGATTCTAGAGTCTCTACTAATGAGTCGCTACCCATCCCCTATGGGCATGGGCCGAACGCTGCAAGCGGGTTCACCCGCGTGCAAGACCGTTCACGTCGGTCGAACGGGGGTCTCTAATGGGCCACCGCACGACGACGACCAAACAGAATCGTACCGCTCACAAGACCGATCAACAGCAATACCGCCAGCCCCCACTCGGAGACCGCCGGGATCCCCGGGTGACATAGGCAATCGGTGCTGCAGTGCTCAGAGCCGGGGATACAGGCCGCGTTGGCCGTTCCGTCGCACTGTTCGCTCGGCTGGTTGACCATGTTGTCCCCGCAAATAGGTATTTCGATACGGCAAATTGAGCTGCAGCCGTCGCCCGACACCGCGTTGCCGTCGTCACACGTCTCGAGTCCGCATATAACACTGTCGCCGCAAACAACTGCGTTGTTTTGGCAAGTTGCGCTGCAGCAAGTACCCGGCGGGTCGCACCCCTCTCCGCAGTCGACCACCGAGTCGCCGCACGTTCCAGCGATCTCGATGTCAACCACGTAGGGGCCGTTCGGGCAGCCGTCGGCATAAGTTCCGACTTGGACATAATAGGTCGCGCCAACGGTAAGCCCACCGACGCAGGTATTGCCCAGCCAGTTGCTGGAGCTAATGTCCGAGGCGCAACCGATCTTGTTGCCTCCACAGGCATCCCAAACGATGAACTCCGAGTCAGTCCCGGTGGAACCGAGGTCGGTGCGAACGCGCGTGCTTGTGGCCGGGGCCACGAAGGACACCCACTGGTCAAGCAAGCCGCCGCCGCCGGTGCAGAGCCCCAACGGACCTTCTGCGGTTAAATCTGCGCACGGATCGGCGGTCAGCGGCGCTACGGCGTCAGCCGTCGCGCAGGTGTCCTGTGCCATTGCCGGCACCGTAAACATCCCTACAGCAAGCAGAACAGCAATAAGTTTTAAAACCTTCATCTGAATCCTCTTTCCTTTGTTTCCCCGCTCTTTCATCGCGGCACTTGACCGCGAGAAGAGGCGAGTTTGTTTCGTTTGATTGATCAGTAACCTTACTTTCCGGAGTAATTATTCCACGTTCCAACGGCCTCATGTCCTCGGTTCGCAAACGCCAAGGACATGTATAGTTAGGCCGACACCGGAGGTGCCCGGGCCTGGGCCGCGTGGCGATAGATGCCGAGAATGATCGGGGTTTCCCGCGGAATAAAACGCGGCCGTGGTCCCGCGGACCCGCGAACATAACGCTGCGAGGCGCACGCCCCGGCGTACGCCTTGGTTAGCATTGAAAGGGCAATGGCGTTTACGGCGACGATGAGGGCCGCCATGCAGACGTAACCGAGCAAGCCCTGCAGTAAACTCAAGAAACTGCCGGAGTCGCCGGCGATGCCGCCAAGTAGCCCCCCGCGCAGGCCGAGTGGCAGCAGAGCGAGCTCCACGCCGCACCAGCCGAACGCCAGAATAAGAGGATTAAAACCGTAGCGCCGAGTGACCCCAACCATTCCGAACGCATAGGCGGCAGGTAGCCCGACCAGAAACGCGAACGACGCAACCGTCGGGGGTACGAGCGGGCTGGCCTGCAACGCGAGGAAGTAGAACAGGCCTGCGCCCCAAATCGCGCCACAAAGCGCGGCGGTGCGAGCGGAAAAGATTCGGATGACCGCCAGCAGCGGAAAAAGAGTCAACCACCCGAAAACCGGGTGTGTCCTGGAGTGGATCTCATGTGCCAGGAAAGCGGCACTGGCCACCAGCAGGGAACCGATGGAGACAGCGATCACGATTTGCGAAACGAAGTTCGGCCGACTCGCGCGGAC
>JAGVHG010000152.1 GCA_020056715.1 Phycisphaerae bacterium
CATGGTGATGACTCCTTTCTGCCCGTCGGATGCGGGCTGAAACCGGTTGACAACCGAGTCATCACCATACTTTCTTTACATACACTTCGGAGCGCCACCCTCGCGCCTGCAGCCTACGGTCTACGGCCTACCGCCTTCGTGGCGGAGCATGGTCCGCCTGCGGCGGATGCCTTCTTCCCTTTGGTTTCGGTGTGTCTGCTTTCTGCGTTTCTGCGTTTCGCAGGTGCCACACAATGACACTTCACGAAAAAACTGTACTCGCAAAACAAACCCATTTGACGCTGCCACTAAACAAAAGCAAGCGTCACTGGTTACGCGCGTTTTGGGTTTTGGATCACGGATTCACCAGCCCCCTGCCTTCGCGCCTGCAGCCTACAGCCTACGGTCTACGGCCTACCGCCTCCGTGGCGGAGCATGGTCCGTCTGCGGCGGATGCCTTCATCTCTTCGGTTTCGGCGTTTCCGTGTTTCTGTGTTTCCCTTCGTGGCTCAGGGCAAGTCTGGGTTTCCCTCCATGCCGTCGTGCCTACAGTCTACGGCCTACAGCCTTCGTCGCTCCGTGGATTGTCCAATCCATCAGTTGCCGTTCCCACGAGCCTAATCTTGGGTGGATTGAGTATGCGGTCGCGCCTACGATTTACCAGCGACGGATCCAGTGCTGTGGCATGTCGCCTGCAAACGGGTTAGTATCTACTGGGAGTGGGGGGATCGTGAGAATCTGTTTCAGTGCCCGCGTCGATCAGGACGATAGGAGCGCGGGTCTCATCGGTTCCAACCGGTGTCCCCCAAAGACGCTGGGACAGACGCAAGGACGCATGTAGGAGCTACGGTATGCCGACGATTCGTGGCGGCTCAGGCAGTGGCAACAGCGGCAATAGCGGAGACGGCGGCGGACGCGTGCGCCGGGCCAGCACGTGCAGCTTCTGCGGCAAAGGACAGCGCGACGCGGGGCCGATGGTCGAAGGCCCGCGCGACGTCTTCATCTGCAAGGCCTGCGTCGAGCTTTGCCACAACATCATCAAGCAAGAGACCAAACGAGCGACGACCTCGCGGGCGGTGGTCCGTGAGATTCCCAAGCCGCGCGAGATCCATTCGTTCCTTGACCAATACTGCATCGGCCAGGAGCGGGCCAAACGCATTCTCTCCGTGGCCGTACACAATCACTACAAACGGCTTCAACACGTAGACGCCGGCGGCGCCGACGACGTGGAGATTGATAAGTCCAACGTCCTGGTTCTGGGGCCGACGGGGTGCGGCAAAACCCTCCTCGCTAAGACCCTGGCCCGGATGCTCAACGTCCCCTTCGCCATCGGTGACGCCACGACGCTTACGGAAGCGGGTTACGTCGGCGAGGACGTGGAGAACATCCTCCTTCGTCTGTTGCAGAACGCCGAGTTCGACTTGGAGCTGGCCCAACGCGGCATCGTCTACATTGATGAGATCGACAAGATCGGGCGGACGTCGCACAACGTCAGCATCACTCGTGATGTCTCCGGCGAGGGCGTGCAGCAGAGCCTGCTGAAGATGCTCGAAGGGACGGTCTCCAACATTCCGCCGCAAGGCGGACGCAAGCATCCCGAGCAGCAATACATCCAGATGGACACGACGCACATCCTGTTTATCTGCGGCGGCACGTTCGTGGGTCTCTCAGACATCATCCGTCGCCGACTCGGGCAGAGCGCGATCGGGTTCAGCAACGAAGGAACGCCGAGGGACGTGACCAAGGAGGAGGGCGAGGTGCTCGCCGCGGTGATGCCGGAGGACCTCGTCGAGTTCGGGATGATCCCGGAATTGGTGGGCCGGCTCCCGGTGGTGGCCACGCTCGTGCCGCTCGACGTCGAAACCCTCATGCGCATCCTCACCGAGCCGAAAAACGCCCTCATCAAGCAGTATCAAAAGCTGTTCGACTACGAGAGCTGCCCGCTCGAATTCGAGCCTGACGCCCTGCGCGCCATCGCCCAGAAAGCGTTGGAGCGGGAGACGGGCGCTCGAGCGCTGCGCGCGGTCATGGAAGAACTGATGCTTGGACCGATGTACGACCTGCCCGACAACGCCGACACCGGCAAGAAGATCGTCACCCCCGCCGTCGTCTACGGAACCGAGTCTTTGGTTCCCGGCAAGGCCCGCCGCCGCCGCGAGTCGGCGTGAGCGGAACTCCAAGCGGTGTTATCTGTGGGGATTTCGTAAGCTCAGCCAGGGCGGCGCGCCGCGACCTGACGGCGCGCCTACCGGTGCAGTCCCACTCCCATAAAACCGGCCAGTAAGCTCAGGCAGAAAAACAGGCCCACGCATCCGCTGCTTACTAACGCGATGACGGCGAGAGGTCGCCGCGCCCGGCGTCGCAGCGCCAGCAGCCCACACACGATCGCGGCTGGACAAGCGGCCATCGCGAAGAACCCCATCCACCCCACCGCCATCAGCCATCCGGGGAGCCGCCCACCGTGGGCCTCGATGTACCTCATCATCGACTGAAATTGTGACCTCGCGTCGGCGCCAGGCTGCGGTTGTAATTCCTTTTGAAGTTGCTCCCAATCCAAGGAGTGCGAATCGAGGACCATCGCGCCGGACAACAGGAGCAGCACCATGGCGCAGGCGAGGATGAAGGCGGCGACGGCCAGCGGATTGGCGTTGCTGTCCGGCTGGGCGTACGACCTTAGCGCCGGCGTCGGAAGGACGACGGCGCTTCCAACGTCCATGAGCGGCGTGGCCATCGGAATCCGCGATAAATCACCCAGCGTGAATTCGGAAGGGGCCGTGATCGTCTTGCGGCAATAGGGGCAGGCGACCGCCCGCTGCGCCCACTCGTCGTCCACCTCGATGGGCTGAGAGCACGCCCCGCATTGGAATCGAATAGCCATCCACAGCATCGTATTGCGCCGCAGTGCGGATCGTCAACCACAGGTCGGCCAAGCCCTCGCCCAACACAGACGCAGAATCGACCGATGAGGCGAGGTCGATACAGCGTGCCGCGTCTCGTTCGCTGTGTTGTTAAGTCATGTCGCGCAACTTTCGCCGTAGCGAAGCGCAACGGATGCGCGAAGAGGTGTGCCGTTGCCGCATGGATGTGACACGTCGGCGCTTCAAGGGCGAAGAAACGTGCGGTCGATACAACCTTCATGGCGTTCGCCGGCGCGGTTCGGCGACGATCCAAACCGGCAAGGAACGGAGCGACGCAACATGATGACAAAGAGTGACACTATTGCGGATATCATGCGCATCAACCCCACGGTCAACTCGGCCTTCCTCGCCGAGTTTGCGGCGGACCAACTGAATGAATACCTCCGTCGCCTCAGCGGATTGTCCGTGCCGAAGTCTTCGCAGGGCCCCGCGAACTTCTCGCGTTCGACGATGCGTCATACCGCAACCATCACGGCCGGCGCGGCGTAAACGCCGGCGCGGCATCCGCCGAATTACGAGTTACGAATTACGAGTTACGAATTACGAAGCGGGATGCGGTGCCGCGCTAATCACCCCGCCATGCTGGTGCGAGATTCCTATCTCGCACCCACCGTCGCGGGATTCCCATCCCGTGGGAACGGATTCCCACAGCTTGAGGTGCGAGAACGGATTCTCGCACCAGCAGCTTCGCCGGACGATTGCGAATTATTACGGTTTTCGCGGATTAAGCGATGAAGTTTGACGATTGCGAACATTGCAGCGGGAAGGTCCGGACGAAGCGAGTGACCGTCGATCTGCGGCGTGGGACACGCTTGTACATCTTCCGCAACGTGCCTGTTGGGGTGTGCTCAAAATGCGGTGAGCGATATTACCCTGGCCCGCTTCTCGAACAGCTCGACGAGATCGCCCAACACGCCGTAGACGGAGCGAAGACGATCAAAGTGCCCGCGTTTGATTACGCTCAGGTCGGGTAATCTCCCACCACTCCCAATAGCACTCTAAACCTACTTTCGGTGCACCTCGAGTAGTTCGAGAATCCGGGTGATCCTTGGGGACAGCGGCGCTTCGAGGACGAGGGGTTTTTCGAGGATGGGGTGCATGATGGCGAGACGCCGGGCGTGAAGGGCCTGGTGCTCGATTAACGGCTCGGTGCTGCCCACGCCGCTCAGGTCGAACTCGCTCACCGGTCTTCCGCCGTACAGTTTGTCTCCGACGATGGGGTGGCCGATCGAGGACATGTGTACGCGAAGCTGGTGCGTCCGGCCCGTCTTAGGGAATAGGTTCACCGTCGTGTAACCGCGGTAGCGTTTGTCGACGCGGTATTCGGTGATCGCCTCCTTGAACATCGCCTGGCGAGGCGGCATGGCGCTCGGCAGTACCATCCGCTGCGTCGTCTCGGGATGCGGGGCGAGCGGCTTGTTGATGATGTCCCCGTCGAGCTTGACCCGGCCCTCGCAGATCGCGAAATACTCCTTGCGAACCGTGCGCCGCTCGAACTGCAACGAAACCCGCCAATGGGCCTCATCGGTTTTGGCGATCAGTAGCACGCCGGTGGTGTTCTTATCCAGACGATGGACGATGCCCGGTCGGAAGGGATCCTCGCCGCGGCTTAACGTCGCCGCGTGGAAGGCGACGGCGTTGGCGACGGTGCCGGTCTGCGAGGCATAGGCCGGATGGCACACCATGCCCTCGGCCTTGTTGATCACGATCAGCCACTCATCCTCGTAAACGATGTCCAGCGGGATATCCTGCGGGAGCACCTCGCTGGGCGGCGGAGGCGGAAGGATGATCTGGACTTCGTCTCCCGATGCCGGCTCGTAGCTGGCCTTGGTGGGCAGTCCGTTGACCGTCACCTGCCCCCGTTTGATGTAGCTTTGCAGCGATGTCCGCGAGATACGCGGGTACCGGCTATGCAGGAACTTATCGAGGCGGCGACCGACGATGCGCTTGCGCACGCGAAGTCGATGGACTTCGTCCGCCGGTGGGGATTCCTCTTCGACGACCTCAGTGTCTTCCTGTTCGTCGTCCAGTAGTTCGTCGGAAGCGTTCAAGGGTCTACCGCTCCCTCACGGTCGCGGCTCTGATAATCCGGTCGCTTCCGCTCTCGGCTCTGATTGCAGGTGACACGACGCGTCACAGTCTGCGTCGCCCGCGTTTGGTGCGGAACCTGCTGCCGAGGGTTTTGGGGCGGGACGGCGCCGGTGCTTCCCCAACGGCGCTGAGCACAGGAGCTTGATACCGCGAAAGCGGTGCGGACCTGGGGCGATCCATCGGCGGCCTGTTCGCGGAGGCGACGAATTCCGGCACGGTCCGCCTGGGAATCTGACGGTTAATGAGCTTCTCGACGGCGGTTAGCTCCTTGCCCTGCTCACTGGTGATGAAGGTGATGGCAATGCCCTTGGCCCCCATGCGGGCCGTTCGGCCGATGCGATGAACGTAGATCTGCGAGTCCACGGGGACGTCGTAGTTGATGATGTGCGAGATGGCGCTGACGTCGATGCCGCGGGCGGCGAGGTCCGTGGCCACTAGCACCTGGATTTGGTGCTTGCGGAAGCGCTCCATCACGCGGTCGCGTTGGCGCTGTTCGAGATCGCCGTGAATCTCCGTGGCCTCGATGCCCGCTTCGTGAAGTTTTTTCGCAAGTTTGCGGGCACCGTGCTTGGTGTTGGTGAAGACGATGGTAAACTTCGGATTCTCGTGCTTGAGCACCAGGCGCAGGAGGCGGAACTTGTCATACGGCTCTACGCTCACGTAGGACTGCTCTACGTCGTCGACCGTCAGATGGTCGCGGGAGACGTTGACTTCGATCGGGTTGACCATGTAGCGCCTGGCGAGCAGCTTGATATCGTCATCGAGGGTGGCGGAGACGAAGATGGTCTGATGCTTGGCGGTGACCTTGCCGAGGATGGCCCGAATGTCCTCGCGGAAGCCGATATCCAGCATCCGATCAACCTCGTCCAGGACCACGTAGCCCACGTCGGCGATGTTTAAGGCCCCGCGTTGGATGAAGTCCCACACTCGACCCGGCGTACCCACCACGAAATGGGGCTTTTTCCCCAACAGATGAAGCTGCGTGGCGACCTTCTGCCCGCCGTAGACCGCGGCGACGTGCAGGTTGGCGAACTCGGCCAGGCGCTGAAGCTCGGCCGTGACCTGGACGGCGAGTTCCCGCGTGGGGGCCAGGCAAATGCCCTGGAGCCGTCCCGCCGGATTTATTTTTTGAAGAATGGGCAGGCCGAAGGCGGCGGTTTTCCCCGTTCCCGTGCGTGCTTGGCCCATGATATCACAGCCCTGGATGGCCGGTGGAATCAGCATAAGCTGAATATCGCTGGGTTCCACAAACTGCATCTTTTGAAGGGCTTTTAAGAAACGGACTTCAATGCCGAGGTCGGCGAATGCTTGCGGTAGTTCAGGGTGTTTCTGCATGGGTTTATCTGATAAGGCCTCCTATACGCACCGGCGGGACTATAGCGGCCTCCGGCGGCGTTGTAAACAGGGGTGTCACGAAGCCGTCTTGCGTGGGTATGTGCCCACTTGGGCGACGGATGAATAGGACCTGCGGTGCACGCCCGACGGCCTGGTCAGGCCGGGAAGCGGCGGCAGGGGTTAAGCATAGCACTCACCCACGCTTACGCCTGCCCTCGTGACAACAGAAAGTCTCGCCATGCCTTGCGATTCAGACGAAAGGTGCCACGGTAGGAAAGACTACCCGCCAGCGCCATCAGGGGACGGCGCCTTCGCCAAAAGTTGCCCCACAACCTACGCAAGGTGTGGCGTAGGGAATAGAAAGTTCCGTCGCACGTCTCCATCTCCCTGACGATGCCCTCGGGCGAGAAATGCCGATAACAGGCAACGGGAAACGTCAGTGTGTAATACCGCCAGTCGTCCGGAAACGCGTTGGCGGCGATGCGGCCGTGTGCTTCCATCTCGTCCCACAGCCGCGTGCCTGGCAGCGGCGTGAGAAACAGGGTGTTGAGAAAGTCCACGCCATAGCGAATGCCCGCCTCCGCGATCCGCTTGCCAATGCCCGGTTCATCCGTGTTCAGGCCCATGATGAACGAACCACCCACCAGGATTTTGTGCCGCTGGATGCGACGGACGGAGGACACGAAATCACGGTTCTTCTGGATGTTGAACTTCTTCCCAACCTCCTTCAGCCCTTCAGCCGTCGGTGATTCAAAGCCGACGAAGACGCCCGTACAGCCCGCCCTGGCCGCCAGGGTCAGCAACTCCTCGTCATCGGCCATGTTGATCGTCACCTGGGCCATCCACTGCTTGCGCAGCTCCGCCCGAATCATGGCGCGAAACAGGTCCTTCGCTCGGGCAATATGGTCATGGCTTGTGCCGATCAGATTGTCGTCCACGATGAGGACACGCTTCTCTCGGATCGCGCCGAACTCCCGTATGACCTCGGCAATAGGCCGCTGCCGGTAGAGACGTCCATTGAAAGCCGTCACACTACAAAAGCTGCAATTGAGCGGGCAGCCGCGCGTCGTCTGAATCGCGCCGAACGCATGGTCGCCTGTCAGCAAGTCATGCCGGGCCGGCGGAATCTCCTGCATGTTCGCATGCGCGCCGGTGTAGAGGGGCCTTAAGCAGCCGTGCCGGACGTCGGCCAGAACCTGGGCCCAGATCGGCTCAGCCTCTCCGGTTACGATCGAATCCACGCGCGCCCCGGCCTCTTCCGGACACATGGTGGCGTGAATGCCCCCCATCACTACCGGCACATCCCGGCTGCGGAACTCCGCCGCCACTTCGTAAGCGCGGTTCGCCTGCGAGGTGAACGCGGTAACGCCTACCAGGTCCGGGCGCGGCACGGCCCCGTAGTCAGGCACGCGGACGTTCTCGTCGAAGATCGTGATCTCCCACTCCGATGGGGTCAGAGCGGCCACGACCATCAGGCCGAGCGGCTTCCAGACGCGGTAGCGGTTCCAGCGGCTCTCCTCAACATGGATCATGCTTACAAGCGGATTACGGGGATTGACCAGATACAGACGCATGGCTGTGGTCTCTTCACGCTCCGCGAGGTTGGAACTGGATGAGTCGAAACATTCCGGACAATTGTCTGGTTCTCGCCAAGGAGGCTGTCGTGCGGTCGTACCATGCGAGCGAAGAAAGAGCCTCGATCAACATCACCGCTTCCGAATACGCCCTACCCTGACACTGCGTCCACTGTCCGCGCTTCCCCCTAGGTGCTGGGGCCGCCGAGTTTTCGAAAGTATCTTACCGGCACGTCCTCCCGGTATCCAAGGGTCTCGAATAGTGCAGCCGAGGCGGCGTTGTCCGACTCGACGAGTGCGGTGACGATGCCGATGCCCCGGACGCGGATGGCCGTGTCGCAGGCTATCACCAAAGCGGCGGCAATCCCGCGACGTCGATCGTCAGGGTGGACAGCCAAACGGTTGATCCAGCCCTTGCGACCGTCATGGGTGCCCAGGACCACACCCACGATCCTCTCTCCAACCGTCGCGACCAGGTAGAGATCGGGGAACTGTTCGAGTTGTTGGAGGAACGCGGACTTGCTCTCGCGGCCTTGGATTTCGAGGTGCGTGCCGCTAAGGATCCAAAGCGAAATGAGCTGCTCGTAGTCGTCCGCGGTCACCGGCCGGATGCTGAACAAACTTGGTTCGTGCGACGCCGTCACGTCCAGGAGTCTCCCGCTTGCAGGTGCAGCAACAGAAGTTGCGATAAATCAAAGAGCGCGTGGGCGATGATGGCCGGAATGATGGACCGCCGCCAGATCGTCACCAAACTGAATACCAGGGAGAGAATCGTGACGACCACCAACGCGGAAGGCGTCTGCTCGAAGGCGTGCAAGGCGGTGAAGACGATGGTGCTCAGGACCACCGCGATCGTCCAACCGCCCGTCGCACGACGCAATCGGGTCATCAAAAACCCCCGAAACACAAGCTCTTCGTAGACACCAATTAACGCCGCCAGCGGGACGAACTCCACCGGGCGGAGGTTGGGGATCAACTCCATGATGCGTCGGGCGTTCTCTTGCATCTCCCCAACCACCGCGGGCCAGAGGAACCAAAGTAGAGTCATGGTCGCGGCGATCAACCCGTATACGACTAGCAACACCGCGAGGCCGATTGCGATATTGAGCGGCGCACCTGACCACGCGAGTCCGACTGAACGCGCGGTCAAACCGCGTCGCCGCGCCAGAACCGCGATGATCACCATCGCCCCCAGCGCGCGCAATGAGATCGCGGGAAGGAGCATCGCCTGGCGAACTTTCAAAGCATCCGTTTCAGACGGCGATGGCGGTGTCCCGAGAACGAATTCCACAGCGAGATGAAGCAACCCGGAAGCGAAAAACTCAAACGAAATCAGGAAGAGCGCCAACCATCCAATGTCCGACCAAGCCGACCGAGGCGTCTGACGCGGAAGAAAGAATTCCGGCGCAGGCGGCAGAGGAGTGGTGATGAACTCGTGGGCGATCGGTCGCGCGAAAGGAATCCCCGGCGGGATGTCCGGTGCGGCGGTAGGTTCGGGGATATCGGCGATCACAGTCCGCCCATTGTACGCAGTTTTTTCCACAAAGTCGGGTGGCATGGCGGCGCTCGCCGTGGGCGAGCTTGGCCATGCCACACAATTGACCACTTCCTACAGCAGTGCCGCGACGGTTTCGCCGATCTTGGCGGGGGAATCGGCGACGGTGACCCCGACGTCCTTCAACGCGGCGACTTTGGATTTCGCGTCACCCTCGCCGCCGCTGATGATGGCCCCGGCGTGTCCCATGCGTTTGCCGGGCGGGGCCGTCTGACCGGCGATGAAGGCCACAACGGGCTTGGTGACGTTGTGCAGAATGTACTTGGCCGCCTCCTCCTCGTCGGTGCCCCCGATCTCGCCGATCATGACGATGGCGTCGGTCTTGGGGTCATTCTCGAACAACTCCAACAGCTCGACGAAGTTCAGCCCCTTCACCGGATCGCCGCCGATGCCCACGCAGGTGGATTGCGCCAGCCCTCGCGTCGTACACTGCCAGACGGCCTCATAGGTCAATGTCCCGCTGCGGGAAATGATCCCCACGCTCTTGGACTTCCCGTCGCTCGGTTTGTGAATGTAGCCGGGCATGATCCCGATCTTGCACTCGCCGGGGGTAATGATCCCCGGACAGTTCGGGCCGACCAGCAAGGTTCCCTTCTCGTCGAGGAACTGCCTGGCGCGGACCATGTCGAGGGTTGGAATCCCTTCGGTAATCAGCACCACAAGCGAGCACCCGGCGTCGGAGGCCTCCATCGCCGCGTCGGCCGCGAAGGCTGCGGGAACGAAGATCATGGACACGTCCGCGCCCGTAGCGGCCACCGCGTCGTGACATGTATCGAACACCGGCAAGCCGTGCTCCGACTTCGTCCCTCCCTTTCCCGGCGAGACGCCGCCGACCATTTTCGTGCCATAATCGAGGCATCCGGCGGTGTGAAACGCCCCGGCCTTGCCGGTAATGCCCTGACAAATCACCGTCGTCTCGCGATTGACCAAAATGCTCATAACCGATCACCCATTGCTGCGGACCTTCCGATTGCGCTTATTCCTTACCCGCGAATCCGAGCCCCAAGCGACAGCGCGGGGACGAAATCCGGTCGTCCGCTGCAGCCGGACTCCCGGCCCGGATCGCGGTCGGAGACGGATCATAACTTTCGCATCGGTACCCGTCGAGTCGCGCGAACGCCGTCGATGTTTTCACCGTCCGAGAAGGTTGTTCAAACGCTTATTTTGTAGCGCACCCCCGCTTGCTTCCGCGTGCGTATCGTAAACTCGTTTCGGAGGGGACGAAGCACAGTGGGTCGCGGGGAAACTCCGGCGTCGGAGCCGCAGAAGAAGCGGCGTCGGCGCGGGACCAATAAGTCTCCCGCGGCCGAATCAGCCCTAAATGGTCGCCATCAACAAGAAGCGTTGGTGGGGAAGCCGGCCAAAAACTGAGGGGGGTAAGAAGCTGTGTACGTCCGAAAAGCAGTGGACGGCGGGGCCGCGCGCCTCGCCGGTGGATTTATCGCCTTCATCCTGGGTGGGTGCGGCGTCGACCTCGGTTCGCAGACGAGTGATGGGTCGTTTCCGACCACGACTCTCTCCGAGTTCAATCTCGACAACGTTCCGACCTACTACGAAACCGACGCCAACAATCTGTTGGAGCTGGCCGAGTCGGTCTCCGTCTCCGAGCAGCCCCAGGCCATCAGCGGCAGTATCAGCAGCGGCGATGATATCGACGTCTATGATCTCGGTCCGGTGACGCCGGGCGATCGCATCATCGTCAACATAACCGCCGACGACTCTCTCGACGGGGCAATGGCCTTGTTCGACGACGCGGGGGCGGCCCTACTGGTCAATGACCACCGCAACGTCTACCTCGGTCGCTCCGGACCCTTCATCGATGTGATCATTCGACGACCATCGCAATCCTGCTTCGTCGCGTTGTCCTCGACGCCGGGCTATGACTCGACGGGAGACTACGTTCTAACGGCGTTCGATGAGTTTCCCACGCCGATTCCGGACCCCCGCGAGGACGTGATCCTTTTGGATTTCGCCTGGGAAACGAACGTACACATCGGCAGCCGTTCGGCTATCGAAGTGCCCGCCTTCGACGCCGCCAATATCTCCTCTGCCTACCTGGGAGAGACCGACGAGATGATGGCCCAGATCGTCGCCCGTGTACGCGAGGACTTCGCCGCCTACGACGTGACGATCCTTTCCACGAGCGAAGGCGCGGAGTACGACGCGGCGATGAGCCGCATCCACTTCGGCACTTTCGATGCGGCCTTGTTGGGTGTGGCGGAGGGGGTCGACGAATACAACGCCACGAGCGGCCAGGAGGCCATTGTCTTTACCGATACCTTTTCCGCCTTCATGCGGCTCGACCCGTCAGTGTCGGAGATGGCCCAGGCCGTCGCCAACGTCGCCAGCCACGAGATCGGCCACCTGCTCGGCCTCATCCACACGGACAATCCCGACGATCTGATGGACGTTACCGCGAGCCTGAGCGAACTCCTTCTCGACCAGGAATTCGCCAAGTCGCCGATCTACACCGCCGTCTTTCCATTGGGATCTCAAGATTCGGTGCAATCGCTGCTCGACGCGGTGGGCGGCGACATGGCGCTCGCCCGTCAAAAGAGCGAGGGGCGCGATCGGTCAAGATTGCAGATGCTCAATCGACTGTGGTCGCCGCCGGCACGAACGTCCGGCTTGTTCAGCGGCTGCGGGCTGCACGAACACTAGCCGTATTCCGGAATGATTTTTGCGGCGGGGTGGCATGGCCAAGTCCGCCTTCGGCGGACCGCCATGCCGGCGCCCGCGAGTTGGACCGACCCCTTGTCGACTCTTACTATCCACTGGTGCTGTGAGACAACTGTGTCTCGATCCAAGGATGAGGAGTCGATTTATGAAGTATGTGCTCGGACAAGGTCGGTTGCGAGAGATTCTCGTGGCACGCGGCGGCGTCGGACTTTGCGGTATGTTGGTGATGATTGGAGTAGCCGGTTGCCCTGGAGTCGTCCTGCCGCCGGGCTTCGGCGGCGCGGTCGGGGACACGCCAGCTGTGGTTGGATGTTCGGAGATCCTTTGGCGCGGCACCATCTTCTCGAGCACGGGGTGCATGCAGGGTGTTCTGTCCTTTGACACAGAAATCACCCAGATTACCGCTCAAGACGTCAGCCATGGTGCGTTTCACATTACATGCGCAGGTGCCTGTATTGATTCGGCGACCCTCTGGGAGCCCGTGGATGAGTGTCCCAACGACCCGGACAAGTCTCACCCGGGTGACTGCGGTTGCGGCGTTCCAGACACGGACTCCGATGCGAACGGTGTGACGGACTGCCTCGATGACGGCAACCGCGACCCGTCCGTCACCAGTCCGCTCGGCAAAACCTCCGGCGAGCCCGACGACAGCTTTTTGACACCGGTTGTGGCGGTTTTCGACGCCGCGGGCAACGCCGCGTTGAAGGGCACGGTCGCAAGTTCCGAGGATCTCGACGTTTTCCTGCTCGATGCTTTCTCCCCCGGCGATCGGATCATCGTGGACGCCTACGCCAATGGCTCACCGTTGGATATCACCATCGCTCTGTTCGACGACCAAGGCCGCCTGGTGTTCAACAACGACGACCGCCAAGTTCAAACCTCCTGCGGGCAGGAGATTCAGCCCCCAACGTCGCTTGACGCCTACGCCGACCTCATCGTTCGCCACGCGGGTAATCCCTACTATCTGGTCGTCACGCATTCCCCATTTGCGGCCAGCAACGCGTTGATCGGGAGCTACCGCGTGGACATCAAGGCGGAGTCGGGGTTCGACGTGCCGCAACCCGCTGCCCAGACGCTGCTGCTCGACTTCGACGGCGCGGTCGTGAACTCACCCATGCTGGGTCAGATGACGCTCGCGGTCTTCAACGCCGCCGACATCTCCCCCGTCTATGAAGGGACGACCCAAACGGTCAAGAACCGTATCCGTGACGTGTTTGATCAAAACTACGAGCGATTCAATGTGATCATCCTCACTACCGACGATCCGCCTCCACCGCCGGGTGCGGTCTATTCGACGATCTTCTTCGGCGGGTTCGACCGCAGGGCGTTCGGGCTGGCGGAAAATGTGGACCTGTACGACATCGATCGATGTGATGACGCAATCATTTTCACGGAGTCGTTTACGCCCTCCGTGTTTATCGGCGTGCCGACGGCCACGGAGTTGGGAACGGCGATCGGAAACGTCGGCTCGCACGAAGCCGGCCACTTGTTGGGATTGAACCATACGGACGACGATCTCGATCTGATGGACGATCAGTCGCCCGCGGACGCCTTTCTGGAGGACCAGGAATTCATGGAAGCGCCGTTGTCCACCGACATCATGCCCATCGGCACGCAGGATGGGGTGCTGCTGCTGGACGAAATCGTCGGACCGCGCTAGCCAATGTAGAGAGAGTTACCGAGTTACGAGTTACGAGTTACGAAAGCAATATGACAATCCCACAACCGACTTTCGTAACTCGTAACTTGTAACTTGTCACTCGTTTTTCGCTTTCCGCAGAACCATTTGAGGCATCGCGGAGCCGTCGGCCGGTCGGTTCACCAGCTTGGGGGGACGGAACATGACGCCTTTGTATACACATTGCCCGCACTGCGGGTTTCCGGTCGTCGTCAATGGGATCGAACGCGTCGTACCGCGGAGGTGTCGACAGTGTCGAGGGGAGTACATGCCCGGCGTACCGCTCCGCCGCGATCCTACCGCGCACGACGCCCGATGGACCGTGGCCGAGCGACAACGCGCCACCCTTCGCGCCCAGGTGAAGCAACGCCGCCGATCGCTCAAATAGGGACTGTCGCGTCGCGTCGCGGCACAGGGTACAATGCCGGCCGGGGACGTCGGCGTGAGCGGCTCGAGCGGCACCGACGATCCGGGTAGGTTGATCGGCTGCTTTTCAGGCGAACCCATACGACGTGAAGACGGAATTACGCCAACGGCTGCGGAAAGTTCTGGCCGGTATCCCGCACGAGGAGCTTAGCACGCGGTCGTTTCGCGCCTGCCATCGGCTCTTTGAACAGCCTGAGTATCTCAAGGCCGAGATCGTCATGGTGTTCCTCTCCCTGCCCACGGAGATCGACACCGCGCCGATTGTTCTCCATGCCTGGCAGGACCGTAAACGCGTACTCGCTCCCAAAATCAGTTGGAGCCAACGGCGCATGTTGCCGGTGGAGATTCGATCGCTCACCGACGACCTGTTGGCGACCGAGATGGGCTTCCGCGAGCCGGTCTCGGGCATTCCCTTCCCGATATCGTTGATCGATCTGGTGATCGTGCCGGGCCTGGGTTTCGACGAGTTCGGCAACCGCCTGGGCCGAGGGCGAGGGTTTTACGATCGGTTTCTCGCCCACCCTGAATTTCGTGGCGTCGCCTGCGCCCTCGCCTACGAAGCCCAAATGACTCCGGCCGTGCCCGTCGGACCCCTTGATCGCCACGTGGATATGCTCGTTACCGACGAAAAGGTACGGCGCTTCGCACCCTAGCCTGCCGTCAACAGTGACACCGAGCGATGGGTAAATCATTCCACGTTTCTACCTAGCCCCAAAATAGCGGTGGCACGATCAAGTCGGCGCGGGGCGGTCCCGAAGGACCTGCCTGCCAAACTTGACCGTGCCACCGTTACGCACTCAAAAGCGCATAGATCGCAACTACGGCTTCTTGGGTTCTTCCTTCTTCGGCTCTTCCTTCTTGACTTCGCCCTTCTTGTCACACGGCTTGTCGCACGGCTTATCACAAGGCTTCTTGCAGCACGGTTTGGCGCAGCCATGTCCGCAAGGTCCGCCCTTTGTGGTGGCGCACCCTAAGTTCATTGTGGTGAAGGCCACCGCGCAAACAAGCCCGACGACTAACGTCCCTAGCCTACGAATCCAACCACGGTTCATCAGTTTCTCCTTATGCAGTATTCCATTTCGCCGACCCCTCCTTTGGGGACGGTCACTTTCGGGTAGGTACGCTACTCCGAATGATCTCCGATCGCAAGTGCTGCGGTTTTGTCACTACAACACGGGATTGTGCGGCATTTCCGCGAGCGGGCAGCCCTCGCACCGGGCACGGCTTCGGCAGTGCCTCTTCCCTAACGACACAAAAAGGGCATGATATTGGTTAAAAAGCGACGGATCGGCCGGTAGGACTGCGTGAAACAGCCCCCGTAGCGTTTCATAAGCGGCCCGGTCGCTGCAAAGGAAGTGGCGACGCAGTATCCGCCGTGTATACGCATCGACGACGAAACTCGCCCGGTTCCCGGCGTAGAGAAGAATCGCGTCCGCGGTTTCGGGTCCTATACCGTGGATGGAAAGCAGGTGCCCTCGCGCCGTCTCCAGCTCGCCGTTCAATAAAGACCGCAGCGATCCGTTGTGGTTCTCCCACAAGTAGCGTACAAACGATCCGAGCCGTTTGGCCTTCACGACGTAGGTGCCCGAAGGGCGGATGAGTTCCGCAAGTTCACTCGCCGGTAGATCGCGCAGCGCGCGCCACGTCAGGATCCTCGCCCGGCGCAGGTTGTCGATCGCCCGTTCGACGTTACTCCAGGCCGTGTTCTGGGTGAGGATCGCGCCGACGACGATCTCCACCCGCGTCCTCGCCGGCCACCAATGCTGAGGCCCGTAGGCGAGGAAGAGACGTTCATAGATTTCCCAAACGCTCCGCCAGATCAGATTATGCCGTGTTCGATTGCGACCGGTTGTTTTCATGTCCGAGACACGGCACCATACGCGGACCATGGTCCGCAAACAATCACGCGCCGCCGGTGCTCCACGAGGCACCCTCGCCCGCCCGCTCGACGCTCTTATCTTCCTTTTGCCGTTGATCATCTTCTACGAGGTAGCGTCCCTCGCTCGACAGGACCGCGTGATCGCCTTCGACTTCCTGCGGCGTTTCTTCCAGCTCTTCGGCCAGGTCGGGATGTGGGCCCCGGGGCTGGCGGTGATCGTCATCCTACTCGCCACACATCTCGCAGCCGGCGACAAATGGTCCATCCAGTGGCGGCGGGTGGGGTGGATGTACGTCGAGTCCGTCGCGTTGTCGGTACCGCTCCTGTTGCTGAACTGGGCCGTCCCGCTCGCGGCGTCCACCGGCGGCCTGCCCCCGCTGTTGGATCGCATGGCCTTGAGCATCGGCGCCGGGGTCTACGAGGAATTGGTCTTTCGGCTCATCTTCATCTCCGTGATGGTTATGATCGGCGTGGATTTGCTGCGCTTGGACCGGGCCCCGGTCGCGGTGACAGCCGTGATCCTCTCCTCCCTGGCCTTCGCCGCTCATCACCATCGACCCATCGGGGCCGAACCGTTTGAAGCCGTCCGATTCCTCTTTCGTACCATGGCCGGAGTATACCTCGCGGCCATCTTCTGGTTTCGAGGCTACGGCCCCGCTGCCGGTTGCCACGCCGCCTACAACGTCGCTCTGGTCATCCTCACTTCGCTTACCGTCTAGGTGGAAGCGAGGGTTGGAATGAGGGTCGCGCCGTGATATGCTCTGTTGTTCGGCGATGTTCCCGGACCGGTTTCGACGAGCGGAGGACAATATGAACAAGAGCGGTGAATCACGGCGTGAGTTCCTGGGTAAGGCTTACTTGGCGGTTCCCGTGCTGGCGGTGACCGGCGTCGCTGCGACGACGGCTTCGGCGGACGAAACGGCGCCTCAACGTCGCGTGGTCGGGGGCAGCCCCATCCCAACCTTTTCACGCGCGGTTGCCTTCGGCAATCTGGTCTACGTCTCCGGCGTGTTGGGCACAAAAGGCGGACTACGCGATCTGGCCTCGCCGAAGTTCGAGGGACAATGCAAACAAGCGCTGGACAACCTCAAAGCCTCCGTCGAAGCGGCCGGTTCGAGCATGGACAAAGTCCTCAAGTGTACTTGCTTCCTCACCGATGCCGGCGACTTTGAGGCTATGAACAAGGTCTACCGCACCTATTTCCCCAACGACCCTCCGGCCCGGTCAACGGTCGTGGTGAAGGAACTCGTCCTCGGCGGCGCGAAGTTTGAAATCGACTGCGTGACGAGTCTTTGATGGTTAGCCGC
>JAGVHG010000038.1 GCA_020056715.1 Phycisphaerae bacterium
ATTCGTTTGGCGGATTCGCCGACGCGATGGTCGCAGACCATGCTGAGGAACGCGACCACCGGCTCGCCGCCTTTCTGCAACTGCGTCGCCGTCAGAACGTCGCGAATCAAATCACGAATGGCTTCGGATCGGTTTTCGTAACCCTTGGCGGAGATGTGATGATCGAAGGCGGCCAGCAACTCCGTATCCAACGACACGGTGAAACGATCAACAGGCATGAGCGGACTCCAAGCACAAGTTCTCAATAAAACACACGCGGCCCGGATTCTCAACCGATCGCCCCATCGGTTGCAAACCCGTGCCGCGTTTTTTTTCAGAAACCGTCTTTTATCCGTCCGTGGCGTCCGCAGCATCCGCTCGCGCCCACTAGCCCTTAGTGTCTGCCGTGACCGCGGTAACCACCGAAACCAACATGTCCGCCGGAGATCGAGAACCCACCGCCGTAGTTCCTACCATGTCCGCCGCGACTGTACCCGAATCCGAAGCTAAAACTCGACGGAGCATAGTACGACCGATAGACCGGGGCCGGTGCATAGTACGAGCGGTAGACCGGGGCCGGAGCGTAGTACCGGGGGTAGTACACCGGCTGTTCAACGTACGCGACCGGTCGGTAAGGAGCGTACCCGTACCCGTACGACGGGGCAGCATAGACGACCGGCGCCGGAGCATAGACCGGCGGCAGGTAATTGACCCGTGCATAGCCCGGATAGCCACCGCCGCACGATCTGGGATAGTGATCAGCGTTGGCTGTCGTTGCTCCCATTGCGAGGGTAGCCGTCGTAAACGCCGCAACCAGCATCTTGGAATTCATCGTTGTCATGGCCGTTTCTCCTTTTCAACCGCCGGCTCATCGGCCGGCGAACCTAAATACAACGTACTCAGCTATAGACATTCTACTCGAAGGTTCGTTAGGCGAGTGTGTTGAATCCCGTTTAGTCCGATAATTGACCTTATTCCCGGCTATCGTGCAGCCAAACTGCGATCATGTTACGCTCGCGTTCCGTTAGTTTGTCCTCGAAACGGGGCATTCTGGCGCGTTCACGGCCTACGGCGCGATAGCACGATTCATGGTCCGGCTCGGCGATCATAAGCTCAATCCACTCGACCGACCCGTAACCGAGCATCTCTGGGGCACGCGTCGTGCCCTTCCGCTCGCCGCCATAACTGTGACATTCGTTGCAAATTTGCTGAAAAACATCGCGGCCTTGCTGCCAACGAGCGGACGTTGCGGATGGTGCGACGAGATACGCGGCGACGGCATCGAAGTCGGCCAGCAACGAACGCCGAGCTTCTTCGCCTTCGGGCATGATTTCACTAATGAACCGCGACATGCGGGTGTGGGCCGGTTCACCATCCGGGGTGTGCATCCGCCCGAAGTAGCGATCGTCCATCGGGTTGGCGAGCAGGCCGCGAATCCACTTGCGGGAGGCGAACCCGGCGAGGTCTGACGAGGTCGCGGGATCGAGCGGGACGTTGCCGCGTCCGTCGTGGCCGTCGTAGCGGTGACAAGTCGCGCAGTGAGTCGCAAAAAGTCTCGGCCCGGCGGTCAAAGGGTCACGGGCGAGCAGCGCCGAGGGGCCTTCGGGCGGGATACCGTTGGAGGCGGCCAATTCCAAAGCACGCTTCGCATCGCGCGCAGCTTGATCGCGTTGGCGATTGAATTGCCGCGCCCGGAGAACGGCCTCATCAGCCTTAGTTAGCGCGGTGCCGATTCGCTGTTTTTCGCGGACTGTGTTCAACTTGCCGTCGCCGGGGTCGCGATCGTCCCACTTGGCCGCGAAGGTAAGCCCCAGTGCGGAAAGAACGACTACCGTAGTCAACCCGATCGCCAAGCGATGGGCTGCACGCTGCGAGAAGATGCGCTCAGCAAAGGGAAAGAGGAAGAATGCCATGACGATGGCACTCGGAATGACGATCGCGCCGACGACCTCGAGGATCGGTCCCTCGAAGGCCTTAAGCCCTTGGTAAAGGAAGAGCGTGTGCCATTCCGGACGGGCGGGGTAGTCGGTCGCCGTCGGGTCGGCAGGGGCGTCGAGGAAGACCGAGCCGAGGACTGCGTGGACGTACCAAGTCGTCGCTAGGATGACTATCATCGCGGCGGCAAATGCAACGGCAGTAGGTAAATGGAGTAACGCCGCTTCTTGCGGGCGGCGTTGAACCGCTTCCTCATCCGCCTGCCTCGGAAGGCTCGGATTGACCCCGCGCTGGCGCTTGGGGTTCGGATAGCGGAAGATTAACCATCCCAGGGCGAGAGGAAGAATCGCGATATGCAGGGTGTATAAGCGGGTGAGGGTGAGGTTTCCAAAGTCCGCGCCGCCGATGAGGAGTTTGGCCATCAATTCGCCGAGCAACGGCGTGCGGGCGAGGATGTTGGTGCGGACTTTGGTGCCCCAATAACCCTCTTGGTCCCAGGGGAGCAGGTGGCCGCTGAGGGAGAGGGCGAGAGCTAATACCAGGGAAACGAGCGCCGTCCACCAGATGAATCGGTGCGGCGAACGATAGAGCTTGGTCACTAAGAGTTGTGTGGCGTAGAGGAGCAACAAGAGGATCAGGGCATCCGACGCGAAATGGTGCAGGCCTCGAATGATCCAGCCGCACGGAACCTGCGTCTGAATGTACCACACGCTGCCCCAGGCCGCAGTCGTCGAGGGGCTGTAGACGGTCATCAGGAGCAAGCCGGTAAACGCTTGGACAACTAAGAGACCGACAATCACTCGGCGCAGAATCAACATCAGCTGCTATTTTACCGTGTGGGTATCACGAAAGCACGTAATGTTACAGAATCGAAGCACATTCCGCGCCAAAAAAGCCCATTCGACCCCGAAAACATCGAGCCGGGAAACTTATCAAGCCGATTGGATTGGGTAGAATACGAGTGACGTGGGCATCCTTCCGGCGCGGGAGGATGGGTCACGAAGGTTACTTTTGTATGGAGGCATACTATGTTTGGTAGCTGGTGGATTTGGGCTGCTGCGGCCGGCTTGGTGCTTTGGTTCCTGCAGACGCCTGCGGCGTAACGCCGTTACCGGCCCCATTGTAGCCGGTCGGTCTGTTGAAACGAATATGGCGGGCGTAGGCGACGGTTCTGTCGTCTACGACCCGCC
>JAGVHG010000048.1 GCA_020056715.1 Phycisphaerae bacterium
CATCGCGCGTGATCCTCCAACTGCTCGATGAACGCCTCGACGTTGGTCATCGTCTGGGCGGCGGAAAAAAACCGGATATCGCTCAGGTCTCCGTCGATGACGAGCACCGGCACCCCGTATTCCTCGCGGATCCGCTGCGGCATGCCGAATCGGGAGTTGGTGTTGTTCGGGCAGGTCCGGGCGTTGTGGAAGATCGCGCCGTCAATATCGAACCGGTCGAACATCTCACCGAGGAATGCCTGCTTCGTGTTTTCGTCGCGGTTGATAAAGATTTTGGTGCTGATTCCGGCCATCCACGTCAACGGATCGCCGCCGTCGTAATCCTCGAACGCCCACGAATTGCAGTAGGTGCTCGCGGCCACAACCGTCGAAAGGTCGAAGAACTTTTCCGAAAGCTCGCGGACCTTGGGCCAGATGGGCATCCCCTCCCAATAGATTCGAAATCGCTCGCCCGGCACGGCGCCTATCCCCTCGCTGGTCCGATCCCGCATCTCCGCAAGCAGACCCTCGTAATAGTCCACCGCCTTTTGCGAGCCGCGCATGAGAATTACCGGGGCCATATGAATGATGCCGTCGAAGAAGGTGATCGGCGACGGATGAGCTTGGGCCGTGTCGAGAACCTGCCGCCACAGCGCGCTCGCCCGGCTTGAAAGCGCGACCACTTCCCGCAGTCGATCCCCATCCAGCTTCAAGCCGAACTGCGATTCGATCCGCGTGATGAGTGTGACGAGTAATCCACGGACAAATGCCACATGCTCCGCGGTCACCTCGCCGAGGTGCGTCGGCGGACAAACACCCATCACCGGCACGCCGTTACGCCGCCCGTAAAAGTTCCACCAGTCCTGGACCTCGCGGCACTGATTCGTGTTGTAAATCAGCAGGTCCGGTTTCGGCGGACCGGAAATGCCGAAGGCTTCCTTCAGCGGACTTGCGTCGGTCAGGGTCGAGCCGATGTCGCTGGTCATGTAGGAGCACGATTCCGCGCTGTATCCCAGTCCCACTGCACGAGGAATCAAACGATGACTGAGCTTCTTGGCGCCGAGCATCGCGCCATGATTCTCCGGAAAATACACCTCAAAGCCCAAGGCCGTCAGGATCTCGCACGGGCCGACGGACGTGCACCAGGCGACCTTGCGATCCGTATCGTGGGCAGCCCGATCCAAATCGAGAAAGTGTTCACGCAGAAGCTCCCTGAGTTGCTTCTGCGCCTCGATCTCGATTCTCTTGACCGCCGTACTCACGATGACACCTCTATGGCACCACGATGGATCGCAGGGATACGCCTTCCTTCATGGCGGCGAAGGCCTTGTCCAGGTCTTCGAGCTTGAAGCGGTGGGTCACCTGCTTTTTCACATCCACTTTCCCCTGTTCGACCAGACGAATCAACGGACGGTAGTCCAGTGGGCGACATCCAAGCGATCCCACGATCTCTAGCTCTTTGAACATGATCTTGCCGGCCACGATGGAGACGGCTTCGCTCGTATATCCCACGACGCACAGCCGACCTCCGACCCGCAGGCACTCCATTGCCTCTTCGATCGTGCGCGGGTTTCCGATTACCTCTATGGCAATATCGGCACCGCCGCCGGTCAGCTTTTTGACTGCCTTGCTCACCCGCTCCATGCTCTTGGCGTTGATCGTCTCGGCCGCGCCGAACTGCCGCGCCCATTCGAGCTTGCGATCATTGACATCCACGGCGATCACGAACCCGCCGCAGGCCGCCGCGATTTGCACAGCATTGATCCCCACGCCGCCGCATCCGAAGATGACAACCGTGTCGCCGGGTCTGACCCGGGCACGGTTTTTCACCGCGTGATAAGGCGTGGAAATCGCGTCCGCGATGATGGATGCCTCTTGCAGCGGGATGGATTCGGGCAGATCCAAAACGTCCTTCGCCGGAACGGCCACATACTCGGCGTACGCCCCGTCGATGTGGTTGCCCAGCATGGTCATATTGGCGCAAATGTTCTCTCGCCCCATCCTGCAAAACGCGCAGTGCCCGCACGTCAGTACCGCCGGGATCAAAACACGTTGCCCCTTCTTGAATTGCGTGACCTGAGCACCGACTTCATCAACAATGCCCGATGCCTCGTGACCCAGGATGATCGGCGGCTTCTTGAACGTGGGAACTCCGTGTTCAAGGTAATGCAGATCGGTGTGGCACACGCCGCACGCCGCCACCTTCACCAGAATCTGATCGGGGGTGATCTTCGGAACCGGAACATCCTCGATTTTCAGTCCCTTTTCCGGTCCGTAAAATACGGCTGCTTTCATACTCGTTTCATCCGTTATGCCGCGCTCGGCGGCACAATCCCTACGCGTGTTTCCAAATCGGCGGACGTTTCTCCAGGAACGCCGCGATGCCTTCGTGGGCATCGTGCAACTTCATCAACTCGTCCAGGTATATCGCCTCCGCCGCGTCCAGTTGCTCCAGAATCTGCTTGCGGACAAGCAAAGACGTCGCCCGCTTCGCGAGTCGCACGACGGGCCGCGATAGCCTTTTGATTCCCTCCAGGTACTCGCCGACCCTTTTGTCAAACTCCTCGACCGGGAACACCTGATTGACCAGTCCGATGCGGTGGGCCTCTTTCCCGTCGATAGTCGCCCCGAGCACATTAAGCTCAATTGCCTTTTTGATCCCGACTTGCGGCGGAAAAACACAAGCGGCCACCGGCGGAAAAACGCCGACCTGCACCTCCGGCTGACCGAATTTCGCCCGTTCCGAGGCCAGCACGATGTCGCAAAAGCAGGCCAGTTCGCATCCGCCGCCCAGCGCCGCGCCCTGAACGGCGGCGATGGTGAGCGCGTCCGTTAGCGCCATTTTCCGGAAGATGCCGTGAAACAGACGGATCATCTCGCCGACGCGGTCCGCGGTGTGATCTGCCACGTCCACGCCAGCGCTGAACGCCTTGCCGGAGCCGCGTATAAGCAGCGCCGCCGTATCGTTTCGCGTCAAAACGTTTTCTAAAAGGCCGTTAAGCTCGATCATCATGGGAACGTTTAGGACGTTGAGCGGCGGGCGGTCCAAGGTGATCGTGGCTAACCCCTCGGCGATCTCCAATTTGACGTGTTTTTCGTTGCTCATCAGCCATTCTCCCGCTTGATGATGAGGGCCATGCTTACACCCCCACCGCCGCAGATGGACGCAATGCCCAGCTCTCCCCCGGTTCGCTTCAGTGCCCCGTAGAGAGTCAGCACGATTCGCGCTCCGCTGATTCCGGTGGGGTGTCCCAGGGCGATCGCCCCGCCGTGGACGTTTAGCTTGGCGCGGTCCCATTTCAATACCCGCTCGTTGGCCAGGACCTGAACGGCGAATGCTTCATTCACTTCTATCAAGTCTATGTCCTTGAGCGACATACGCGCCCGCTTGAGGGCGGCAGGAATCGCAATGCCGGGGCCGTCGCCCATGGTGCTCGGCTCGACCGCAACGCACGAATAGGCCGCCAACGAAAACAGCGGCTTAGCCCCCAGCGACTTGGCGTGCTCGCGCGATGTCAAAACAATGGCGGTGGCCCCGTCGGACATTCCACAGGCATTGCCCGCGGTCACAGAGCCATCCTTCTTGAATGCCGCTTTCAGCTTGCCCATTTGTTCCACGGAGGTGTCCGAGCGGATCGTTTCGTCTTTGGTGAACAGGAGGGTCGGCTCCTTGTCCTTAGCCGGTATCTGAACGGGAATGATTTCTTCGTCAAACCAGCCGCTGGATTGGGCCTTGGCGGCCTTGTGGTGGCTCTCGACCGCGAATTGATCCTGCTCCTGTCGGGTGATCTTGTACTTTTCGACCAGGTTCTCCGCTGTCGCACCCATTCCCATATTGCACAAGGGGTCTATGCTGTCCGACCAACCGTCCAGCAGTGTGCGGTCTCCCATCTTGAATCCCGACCAGCGGCAGTCTTTGAGCAGGTAGGGAATGGTGCTCATACTATCCATTCCGCCGACGACGGCAGTCTTGATATCTCCGAGTCTGATCGCCTGGGAGGCAGTGACGATACAGCGCATTCCCGACGGACAGGCCATGTTGATCGTTTGGACCGGGACGGAAACCGGAATGCCCGCACGGATTGCCGCGGTGCGGGCCGGATTAGGCCCATTGCCGGCCTGCCGGCAACTTCCGAACGTAACATCGTCAATGCCGTCACCCGCAACACCGGCCCGTTGCAATGCAGCACGCATGGCCGTCGCCCCAAGATCAAAGGAGGCAATGTCTTTCAGGGTTCCGCCGAAGCGCCCCATCGGGGTCCGCACCGCACTAATTGCCACAACATCGCTGAGTTCCACGGTTCTCTCCAAGTGCGCTAAACACTAAGCTGATTGCCAATCGGCACATGAGAGCCTCTATCAGAACCCCAAGCGCAAGCGCGGGGCCATGCTCCCGAAGCCGAAAAAACTACGGGCCGGTCGCTTGCGCTCCCGGTTCTGTTAGGCGCTCTATATGTACTGCCCTCCATCTACTCTAATCACCTCTCCCGTAATATGTCTGGCCGCCTCGCTGCACAAAAATGCAATGACTTCCGCCACTTCCTCGGGTTTTCCAAGCCGCCCGAGTACAATTTCGGCCAACGCGGCCTCTTTGACGGTTTCGGGGGCGTCCTTCATCATCTCGGTTTCGATCAGTCCCGGGGCCACGGCATTAACATTGACGTTGGATTTCCCCAGCTCCCGAGCCAATGCCTTGGTAAGCCCAATGATTCCTGCTTTGGAGGCCGAGTAGTTCGTCTGCCCGAACTTGCCGCGCAGGCCGTTGATGGAGGTCACATTGACGATCTTTCCCGATTTCTGTTCTCTGAATATGCCCACCGCGGCATGAATGTAGTTGAAGTAGCCTTTCAGGTTTGTATCGAGCACTTCGTCCCACTGCTGCTCAGTCATCTTCCAAACAACGCTGTCGCGGTTGATGCCGGCATTGTTGACTAGGATGTCCAGACCGCCGAACTTCTCCTTGACCTCGTCGACCATGCGCTGGGCGTCGGCGAAGTTCGCTACGTCGGCCTTGATCGCCAGTCCCTTTCGTCCCAGGGACTCTATCTCAGCCACGACCTGCCTGGCCTCGGTGTCGTGCTTACGGTAGTTGATAGCTACATTGGCCCCTTGGCGTGCGAGCTCCTTTGCGATACTGGCGCCGATACCCATACTTCCACCGGTCACAATCGCCTTTTTGCCTTCGAGCATCATCATGGTCAGAACCTCTCAACTATTTTCCGGGGAGCGACGCCCCACACTTGCCGCAGTGCTCGAACTCACGGGGCAGCCACTTTGCTCCGCATCCCGGACATTCGCGGCTGTTCGGACCCCAGAGGAACTCGCTCGAACCGTCCGGATCGGCCGCCCGCCGGCGCATGCCTACGTAGTCCGCCTTCCGCTTCTCCACAAAGGCCGTCATTCCCTCGTGCGGCTCCAGACTCGTGTAGTGAACGGACAGCCAGTCGCGGGCGTGTCCGGTCGTCGCATGCCACGCCGTATCCTTCCAGTAGTTTAGCTGCGCCTTGGTGTACCGAGTACACTCGAAGAACTTGTGTACGAGCTGGTCGCACAACTCGGCGACGACCTCGTCCATACGTGAAAGATCAATCGAGTAGCCGTCCGCACCCTCCTGCGCTTTCTTGACCTCGGCCGGCGTAACCCGAGATTCAAATGGCTGCTCCCACGGATCGGTGTTCCAATCGGCGAGATACGTTCGCTTGTTCGTGAATCGGGTTACAAAAGCGCCGTCCGCTCCCTTGACCGTCGGCACGGCGACGTTCACCAATCCCATGGCCAGGGAGGTAAACGCCGGATAACGCTGGTTCAGGAAGAGAATTCCGCGGGCTTTGCGATCCCCCACGTGTAGCGGTAACCATTGCGTCGATCCGCCGCAAGCCACCGACCCGACGTTCGTGCCGACCTGCGCGATGTAGGCATGTTCGCCCATCACGGCCAGATCGCATGCCAACTGGCTTTCGTTGCCGCCGCCGACGGCCATGCCGTTGATCCGCGCAATGACCGGCTTGGAACAATTGGTAATCGACTCGATGTAGGCCTTGAAGAACGACATGTACTTCCAATAGTCACGCGGCTTTTGGGTGTAGCAGCTTTGATACTCCTTGACGTCGCCACCCGTGCAAAATGACCTCTCGCCGGACCCGGTGAACACCACCACGGCGACCCCGTCATCGAAAGAAGCATCCTGAAAAGCAAGCGCAAGCTCCCGAAGCGCCGGAGTGCTATAGGCGTTGTAGTTATGAGGTCGGTTGATCGTTATTCGCGCAACCCAACCCTGTTTCTCGTATTGGACTTCCCGGAACTCGAACGACTCCGGAGTTTGTTTCGGAAACATTGATGTCGGCATGTCCGAACCCCCTGCGAACCACGCCCTTGGGTAAGGGCAGGCTAAAAATTACTCGATTTAATCGAACGAACGTTCGATCGCCATTCAATCCAAGCAACAGACGAGAGGGTAGCGCCTCCGCATGTTTGGCCGCCACCCCTCTGGTTGACCATTATGGCCAATCTGGTGACGCTGTCAAGTATCTTTTCGGTACATTTTGCTTGACATGCAGTCACCCACGAGCGATATTATACCCAACTGACTGTTCGTTTAGGCTTGTTGGTTATCGGAATGATATCGGAAAGAGCAGAACAGATGTTCGGTAGACAGGCGACGCTACACTCACGCGCAAGCTCCGACGCGAGGGAAGGTTACGAGCAGCGCCTGGGACACATTCTTGCGGCCGCCTGTGGGGCTATTGCCCGGCTGGGCTATGAGCGGGCATCGATGCGCGCTGTCGCCAAGGCTACCGGCGTAAGCCTCGCAGGATTGTATCACTACTTCGATAGTAAAGAGAAAATGCTATTTCTCATCCAATTCCGCACCTTTAGTGCATTACACCAAAATCTCCTCGAAAAGCTCCACGGGGTTATGGATTCCGAGGAGCAGCTAAGGGTCATGATTCGAGCTCATTTGAGCTACTTCGCCGCCAATATGGACGCCCTTAAGGTCTGCTCGCACGAGCTAGATACACTGAGCGGATCGGCCTACGAGCAAACCCGCGACATCCGTAGAGAGTATTATGCTCTGACCCGCTCAATCATCGAACGGTTGCTTGACGCCCACGCGCCCGGCGCATCACTGGACCGGCATGTGCTGACGATGTCGTTGTTCGGCACCCTCAATTGGTTATACAGGTGGTACGACCCGGCCGGCGGTCCGTCGGTCGCGACGGTTTCGAATCAGATTGCTTCACAGTTTCTACACGGGATTTATCACCTGGCGGATACTGCGGACGGTGCTGCGGCGAACGCACGAGGCTTGCCGCGTGATGCCTCTCAAGCCGCCGCGCGGACACCTTAGCCTGACGGGGGATCACCGTTGTACATGCCGGACATCGACCTTCACGAGTGCACGACGCTAGAGGAAGCGTCATCGCTAATGAGGCGGCTTGCTCCGCAAGCCCGCTTCCTGGCCGGAGGCACGGACCTACTCGTCGATCTAAAGACCGGGCGGATCGCGACGACGCATCTCGTCTCGTTGAACCGCATTAAGTCGCTTCGCGGCATCACCATGACGGACAAGGGACTACGCATCGGCGCGTTAGTGAGCATCACCGAACTCAACCGATCCACCCTCGTGCAGCGGGACTTCGCCCCGTTGCTCGATGCTTCACGGCGTATCGCGGCGCCGCCCATTCGCAACGTGGCTACGGTCGGCGGGAACATCATGTGCGCGGTGCCCTGCGCCGACCTCCCGCCGATCCTTATGACCATGCACTCTACGGTGGAAGTATGGTCTCCGCAGGGAACCCGAAGCGTTCCGCTGGACACTCTCCTTGTCGGACCGCGCCGGACTTTGTTGCAGGAAGGCGAGATTCTCGTCGCCGTTGTTGTCCCGAAGCCGCCGATCGGTTTCGGAGCGGCCTACGAACGTTTCGGTTTGCGTGAGGGGAGCGCGATCGCCGTCGCCTCCGTCGCGGTGAGTCTGCGATTGGACGGTCAGGGCACGATTACCGACGTCCGAATCGTTCTCGGCGCCGTAGCGCCGATTCCGAAAATGGTCGCCGACGCCGCGGAAAGTCTCATGGGCCGCCCGGCGGACGAAGACGCTTTCAAAAAAGCCGCCCGTATCGCCAGGGAAGCGGCCCAACCCATCTCCGATGTGCGCGGCACGGCGCAGTTCCGGCGCGACCTTATCGAGGTCCTGACGCGACGGGCGTTATGTGCGGCCTCGGAACGTGCGAGGGGAACAAGGCAGGGGTAGAGTACCGTGCCAAGGCAATGCTTCCCAAGGGAATGGGAGCGGGAGGTCGTGCAATGACGGAAGTGATCGAGACGCGCGAGGACATCATGAAGGTCCTGGTAGAGATTCGAGATCAGCTTCGTGCGCTCGGCATACGGCGGGTGGGCTTGTTCGGCTCGTTCGTCCGCGGCGAGCAGCGGCCCACCAGTGACATAGACATCCTCGTGGAGTTCCAGCCGGGGCAGAAGACATTCGATCATTTCATGCAGGCATGTTGTCTGCTGGAGGATTCACTTCACCGCCGCGTGGAGCTTGTCACGCCGGAGTCGCTTAGCCCGCACATCCGCCCCCGAATCGTGGAAGAGGTCAAGTATGTCCCTATCGCCGCTTGAGTACCTGCGGCACGTACTCGATGAGGCCGATTACTTGGCGAGGCAAGTGTCGCGCCTTACGCGGGAGGAGTTTCTTCAGGATGAGACCGCAAAACGGGCCTTTGCGCGGAGCATGGAGATCATCGGGGAGGCGGTGAAAAAGGTGCCCCAGGAACTCAGGCTCCGCTACCCGAACGTCGAATGGCGTGTCGTGGCCGGCATGCGGGACAAGGTGATTCACCATTATTTCGGCGTGGACTATGAGATTGTTTGGGATGCAGCGGTCAACAGGGTTCCCCGGCTTCGCGAGCAAGTGAGGGAGATTCTGGAAGCGGAGGTGGGACCGCCCAGCTAAGGAGCGATCCCGGAATCGAACGCGCTGGGCGCGTCCACGGGCAAGGAAGCCGCCCGAATCGCCAGGGAAACGTCTCAACCCATCGCCGACGTGCGCGGCACCGCGCAGTTCCGGCGCGACCTTATCGAGGTCCTGACGCAACGTGCGTTGGTGCAAGCTCGGAAGCGAGCCAAGGAGGCAAAGCCATGACCGCTTTACGGACTTTGACGGTTAATGGGCAAAAATACCGAGTCGCCGTCGAGAACGGTGACACGCTCCTCGACGTCCTGCGCGACAAACTCCGTCTGACCGGCACCAAGAAAGGCTGCAACGTCGGGGACTGCGGCGCGTGCACCGTGCTGGTGGACGGTCTGGCGATGAATAGTTGTCTGCTCTTGGCAGCCGAATTGGAGGGCAAGTCGATCACGACGATCGAGGGTCTGGCCCAAAACGGCGAACTCACGCCGCTGCAAACAGCGTTCGTGGCCGAGGGCGGAATCCAATGCGGCTTCTGCACGCCGGGCATGGTGATGTCCGCCACGGCATTGCTCGACGAAAACCCCAGCCCGACCCAAGACGAAATCAAAGAAGCCTTGAGCGGCAACCTCTGCCGATGCACTGGCTATAGCGGCATCCTTCGCTCTGTGCAGCGATGCGAGAACCATCGCCACGATGGCTCATGCGCCAAGGCGGACCACGCCGGCATTGCACCGCCGGATGGCGAGCAGGGCGGAAACGGAAGGCAACGCTCGGACCGGCCAGCCGGCTCGGATTACAGGCCCGGCAGCGGCCCATTTACTTCCGTCGGCGTTTCCGTACCTCGCGTGGATGCGCGAGACAAGGTCACCGGGCGAGCCGTTTACACGGCAGATATCCCGCTTGCCAACATGGTATACGGGAAGATTCTCGGCTCACCCATCGCCCACGGACGAATCAAACGGATCGATACCGCAAAGGCTGAAGCCCTCGGAGGCGTGCTCGCGGTCATCACGGGCAAGGACGTTCCCGACACGATGTACGGCGTTTCGCCGGCGCGTTACGACGAATACGTCCTCGCTAAAGACAAAGTCCGCCACGTCGGGGATGAAGTGGCCGCCGTCGCCGCCGTCGATGAAAAGACGGCGGAAAAGGCGATTTCACTCATCGAGGTCGAATACGAGGAACTCCCCGCGGTGTTCGATCCGATCGAGGCGATCAAAGACGGCGCCCCGCTACTCCACGACCGATACAAGAACAACATCAACACCCACGTAGATCAGAACTTCGGGGATGTCGATAAGGGATTCGCCGAGTCGCACTACGTCCGCGAGGAAACGTTCACCGGAAACCACATCTATCAATCGCCGCTCGAGCCCCACGCGGCCATCGCTACCTGGGAACACGACGGCACCTTGGTCCTTTACACCTCGACGCAGGTCCCGCATTACGTTCAGTACATGTTGGCTCACGTGTTCCACATTCCGCTGGGCAAAATTCGCGTCATTCGCCCGGCGGTCGGCGGCGGTTTCGGCGGCAAGGCGGAGACGACGCCGCTGGATCTGTGTGCAGCCATCCTCAGCAAGAAACTTGGCCGCCCGGTCAAGATGATCTATTCGCGGGAAGAGATGTTCCATCACGGGCGCGGGCGGCACAAACAGCACATGAAGTTCAAGCTCGGCGTGGACGCCGACGGGCGCATTAAAGCCTTCAAGAGCGAAATCCACCTAGACGGGGGCGCGTATTCGTCCTTCGGCGTAGCCACCGCCTATTACGCGGGTAGCGTGATTCCCACGCTCTACGTAATCCCCAATTACAAGTACGACGGTTACCGCGTGATGACCAACAAGCCGGCCGCAGGGGCGATGCGCGGCCACGGCGTTCCCCAGCCGCGATTCGCCTTCGAATGCCTGCTCAACATGATCGCCGACGACCTGGGTATCGACCCAGTCGAGATTCGGCGGCGCAATTGCATGACGCCCAACACCTTCACGGTGAACGAAATGGACGTGGGAAGCTGCGAGTTCCGCGCGACCCTCGAAGCCGTCTGTAAGAAATCCGATTGGGACCACAAGTACGGCAAACTGCCGAAGGGCAAGGGCATCGGGATCGGCTGCGGCGGGTTCGTTTCCGGCGCAGGCTATTGCATCTATCGCGGACAGGTCCAACTTTCGCACGAGAAAGGCCCGGAGCCTTTCCAGAAAAAATCAATCTTCCCCCATGCCAACGCCATCGTGAAAATCAGCGAGGACGGCATGGCCGCTGTGTTGATGATCGGCGCCGCCGAGATCGGCCAGGGAAGCGACACCGTCTTGACGCAAATGTGCGCCGAAGCCCTGGGCATCCC